>CAJFOH010000029.1 GCA_904395845.1 uncultured Lachnospiraceae bacterium | reverse complement strand
TAGTATGAAAAGTAAAGTAATAGTTATATAGAAAAGGTAGACGAAAAAGAGTAGCACTGATTAGAAAATAGTGAACCAGAGAGAAAGGCAGTAGAAGGGATATAATTGTATGAATAAAATTTTTTATATAATGGGAAAAAGTGCATCTGGTAAAGATACAATTTATAATGAATTAAGAAATGATAAAACTTTAGATTTAAAAACAATTCCTTTATATACTACAAGACCAAAACGAAATGGAGAGGTAGAAGGGGTTGATTATCATTTTATTACAGAAGAAGAGATTCTTCCATTGAAACAACGTATTATTGAATTGAGATCATATAATACAATACATGGTGTTTGGAAGTATTTAACTGTGGATAGTGGAGAATTAGATGGAGATAAAGTATTCAATTATCTAATGATTGGAACATTAGAGTCCTATTGCAAAACGAAAGCCTATTATGAAAGTAAGGGGTTAAAGGATTGTATTGTTCCAATTTATATTTATGTAGAAGACGGAATACGTTTACAACGAGCATTGGATAGGGAAAGAAAACAAGAATATCCAAAATACCAAGAGTTATGTAGACGTTTTTTAGCAGATGCAGAAGATTTTTCTACTGAAAATTTAAAGAGGGCTAATATAGAAGTGCAATATGAAAACATTCAATTTGATGAATGTATGAAAAGAATTAAAGCTATGATAAAAGAACAGATAGAGAAAACTAATTAAAAAGGGAACGAGTGGCTCATAAAAAATAGGGAAGAATATTTCTTTATTTTTCTATGAAATTGCTTTATAAATAATTTATAGAAAAATAAAGATTGGCATAGAAAATAATCTTTGTTATATGGTATAATGAGAACAATGAGCCAAAGAAAATATTTGATAGATGTATCAAATGAATGGATATAAGACCATTAGATGTTGTGTAAATCAATGGGAAGACGATTCAAAAGAAGTTATAATTGTTTCATAAGAGGAATGGAAAAGAGGTGTATTGAGTATGAAAGATTGGGATAACATTGTAGGAAATGAACAGTTAAAGGAGTATTTTCTCAATGCAGTAAGTACGGGTAATTTAGCTCATAGCTATTTGATTACTGGGGAAGATGGCATGGGAAAAATGACTATTGCAAAATGTTTTGCTAGAACAATACTATGTGAAAGTAATGAGATACGTCCTTGTGGAGTGTGTCATTCCTGCAAACAGATGGAAAGTGGAAATCATCCAGATGTTATTTTTGTAACCCATGAAAAGCCAAATACCATAGGGGTAGATGATATTCGTACAGGGCTTGTAAATGATATATTAATTAAGCCTTATAGCAGCAAATATAAAATTTATATTGTAGATGAGGCAGAAAAAATGTCTGTGCAGGCACAAAATGCTTTATTAAAGACAATAGAAGAACCACCAGCTTATGGAATCGTGCTATTATTGACTTCTAATATAGAATCAAGTCTTCCAACTATTTTATCACGTTGTATGATATTAAATATGAAGCCTGTAAGCAATGAGCAAATCACTGATTATTTAAGAAGAAAAGGGATAGAACAAAGCCGTATTGATACTGCACTATTATTTGCACAAGGAAATATTGGGCGAGCAGAAAAAATGGCAGCTTCCGAAGAATTTTTCAGTCTAGTAGAGCAAATTCTTTATATTCTTAAGAATCTTCCAGATATGGATTTTGAACAGTTACTTACAAGTGTAAAACAGTTAGAAAACTATAAAGTAAATATTGAGGAATGTTTGGATTATATGCAACTTTGGTATCGTGATGTGCTTTTATTTAAAGCAACAAATGATGGAAACTTAATTGTATTTAAAGAAGAACTAAAATATATTAGCAATATGGCAAAAAGAAGCACATACAACGGCATTGAGTGTATAATACGAGCAATTCAAAGAGCAAGAAGAAGATTGGATGCAAATGTTAATTTTGAGCTAACAATGGAATTATTATTGCTTGAAATAAAACAACATAGTTAACTGATACATTGCCGTTTATTATGTAGCGAAAAGAATAAGATTGATAAATTGTATTTGATATAGAAAGAAAATTCTAGTTATGTAGTAAAAAATCATGAATAAAATTGTTAGACAAGAAACGAGAGGTATATAGAATGGTTAAAGTAATAGGAGTTAGGTTTCGACAAGCTGGAAAAATCTATTTTTTTGACCCATTAGATTATAGGGTTGAAGTAGGACAGCATGTAATTGTAGAAACGGCAAGAGGAATTGAATATGGACATGTAGTGCTAGGTCCAAAAGAGGTAGAAGAAGATAAAGTGATTCAACCATTAAAGGAAGTAATTCGTGTTGCTAGTCCAGAAGATGATGAGAAAGCATTAGAAAATAAGGAAAAAGAAAAAGAAGCCTATAAAATATGTTTGGAAAAAATCAAAAAACATGGCTTAGAAATGAAGTTAATTGATGCAGAATATACATTTGATAATAATAAAGTATTGTTTTATTTTACGGCAGATGGACGAATTGACTTTAGGGAGTTAGTAAAGGATTTAGCATCTGTATTTAAAACCCGAATTGAGTTAAGACAAATTGGAGTAAGAGATGAAACAAAAATTTTAGGTGGTATTGGAATTTGTGGACGTCCACTTTGTTGCAATACGTATTTATCTGAATTTGTACCAGTATCTATAAAGATGGCAAAGGAACAAAATTTATCTTTAAATCCAATTAAAATTTCAGGGGTTTGTGGCCGTTTGATGTGTTGTTTAAAAAATGAAGAAGAAACATATGAATATTTAAATAGCACCCTTCCAAATGTAGGAGATTTTGTGACAACAGTAGATGGGTTACGTGGTGAAGTGCAAAGTGTAAGTGTACTTAGACAACTTGTGAAAGTAATTGTAACATTAAGCAATGAAGATAAGGAAGTACGAGAGTATAAAATAAAAGATATACGTTTTAAACCAAAGAAACGAAAAGAAAAAACACAAATAACAGATGAAGAATTAAAGGCATTAGAAGCATTGGAAAAGAAGGAAGGAAAATCAAGGCTAGATGACAATTAATTTAAAAGAGGAAGAAAGAATTGATGACCTTCATAGAAATGGTTATCGCATTATTCAAAATAAAAAACGATTCTGTTTTGGTATGGATGCAGTTTTATTAAGTGGATTTGCTAAGGTAAATGAAGGGGAAATGGTTCTTGATTTAGGAACAGGGACTGGCATTATTCCCATTCTTTTAGAGGCAAAAACTAAGGGAAAAGCATTTGTAGGTTTGGAAATCCAAGAAGAAGTAGCGGAGATGGCAAAACGAAGTGTTATACTAAATGGTTTGGAACAGAAGGTTCAAATCAAGCAAGGAGATATAAAAGAAGCCTCAAAACAGTTTGGAGGGGCTTCTTTTGATGTAGTAACAACAAACCCACCATATATGAAACATGAACATGGCTTGCAAAATGGGGATAATAGCAAAGCGATATCAAGACATGAGCTTCTTTGTACCATTGAAGATGTAATTCGAGAGAGTGCAAAGGTATTAAAGCCAAGAGGTAGATTTTACATGGTTCATCGTCCCAATCGATTGACAGATATTTTTGAACAATGTATCAAGTATAAATTACAACCAAGTAAAATTCGTATGGTTCATCCATATAGAGAGAAAGGTGCTAATATGGTGCTTATAGAAGCAATACGAGGTGGAAAGTGTTCAGTAAATGTAGAGCCACCACTAATTGTATATGAAGAAGCTGGCAGATACACAAAAGAAATTTATGAAATATATGGCTATGAAGAATGATGGTCATATGTGATATCTTATAAATATTAAAAATACAAAAAATAATAGAGCCATAAGTTTATGACCATACATAATGTAATCATATAGCATAGAACTAGAATTATATAATCATGAATCCATAAAAATAAGAAAGAAAATAGGAGAATTGGTTCAATGAATGGAATATTATATTTATGTGCCACACCGATTGGAAATTTGGAGGATATTACATTTCGAGTGGTGCGTACATTAAAGGAAGTGGATTTAATTGCAGCAGAAGATACAAGACATAGTATTAAGTTGTTAAATCATTTTGAAATAAAAACTCCAATGACAAGCTACCATGAGTTTAATAAGATAGAAAAAGCGCAGTATTTGGTAGAGCAGTTAAAAAAAGGGCTAAATATTGCTTGTATTACAGATGCAGGAACTCCTGGAATTTCTGACCCTGGAGAAGAGTTAGTAAGGCAGTGCATAGAGGCTGACATTCAAGTTACTTCCCTCCCAGGTCCTGCTGCCTGTATTACAGCACTTACCATGTCTGGTTTGGGGACAAGAAGATTTTGTTTTGAAGCATTTTTGCCATCAGATAAAAAGGAAAAGCAACACATTTTAGAAGAATTAAAAAGAGAAACAAGGACTATCGTGTTGTATGAAGCTCCTCATCGCCTATTAAAAACACTAACAGAATTAAAAGAAACTCTTGGTAATCGCAGAGTTACGGTAGCAAGAGAGCTAACAAAAAAACATGAAACAGTGTTTGCTACTACATTACAAGAAGCCATTTCTTATTATACAGAACAAGAGCCTAAGGGAGAGTGTGTAGTGGTTGTAGAAGGGAAAAGTTTTGAGGAAATTAGAGAGGAAGAAATACAATCATGGGAAGCTCTTACCATTGAAGAACATATGCAAGTATATGTAGAAAAGGGAATGAGCGAAAAAGAAGCAATGAAGCTTGTTGCAAAGGATAGAGGAATTTCAAAACGAGATGTATATAAGGTAGTTCATTGCTAATCTTAATAGGAATAAAAAATAGTTATTGCAATTTATCATCGTATGAAAAATAGTATTCCATAAAATTGTAATAGTAGAACGGAAGTGATGTTAATTATAATATGAAAAACAACTATTATTTCTAATAATTTATATGGAAAATGAAAAAATAAGGGAATCGTTTATAAAGAAAGTTTTAGTATAACTATCTTTTTTAAACAATTCCCTTTTTATGTTAATAGAAACCTCATAAGAAAATACTTTATTTAAACGTTATTACATAACCATTAGTTTTTTAAGTAAAGAAGAATTAGTCTTCAAAGTCTTCTCCAATTAAACTATCATTATCAATGACACGACCAAGTTCACGTTCCATTTGGTCAAGGGTATGTCTGTCTAAGTTATAAACAAACTTAACAGCAATAAACTGAAGAATTGCACTTCCTAAATAACAAGCACCAACTAAATAGCGCATTTTACAAGCAACATCCCAAGGCTGATTTGCACCAAGTGTTTCATTATATCCAACAGCAACCATAAGAACTAATCCAAGAGATGGACCAATACCTTGGGCAAGTTTTCTAAAGAAGGAATGAAGTGCATATGTAGTACCTTCTTCACGAACACCATGTTTCCATTCATTATAATCAATGGCATCTGCCATCATAGCAAATGTAGTAACAGTAGCGATACAAGAACCAATACCAGATAAGAAAATAAGTCCAAAATAAATGGCAACCCCTGTGTTATTTGCTGGCATTGGGATAACTAGGATAAGACCACTTGCAATAATACTTAAAATTAATCCTCGCCAAGCAGCTTCCTTTTTACCCATTTTGCTTACAATCTTTCCAATTAGAGGTAAGAATACTAGAGTTGGTACTACATTTAATACAGTACTAATACCAGAAACAGCAGTATTTTTAAAATAGGATTGGAACATTACTGTAATAGCAGTAGCAGCCCCAAAACTTCCAAGAAAGTTTGCTACTGGAATTAATGTAGCTCCAAGTGCAGGACGATTGCTAGCAAAGTTTTTAATTGAAGTAAAGTAATTAAATTTTGGTTTATCCTTGGATTCATAATCAATTTGAACACGTTCTACAGTATTATTTACCATAAAACGAAATGCAATAAATCCAATAATACCAAGTACTAAGGCAACAACAATTAAACGTTCTCCCATAAGTTGACGGTCTTCATTGTATAACACAAGTGGAAGAATCATATTAATTGGAACATTGGCACAGTTAGCACCAAAACTTCTCCAAGCAGAAAGTTCTGCACGTTCTCCAGATTTTGCTGTAATTAAGTTTACCATTGAACCATAAGGTACGTTTACAATGGTATAAAATGCATCCCAACAAATATAACCAACTAAACAAAGAATTACTTTAATAACCTGTGGTGCCTGAGGAAATGGTAAGAAACAACAAGCTGCGGCAATTAAAAGACCAATAGAACCATACTTAATATAAGTTCTAAATTTTCCTAGTTTGTAATGACGTCTGTCATTATCAATAAATGCTCCAAGTAGAGGGTCATTAATTGCGTCCCATATTTTTAGAAGAATAAGAATTCCTGCAAATGCTAAGGAATTAATCTTCATATATTGGGTGTAAAATAAAGTAAAAAATGTTCCAGAGAGTACAAAACTCATATTACAGCCAAAGTCCCCTGCTGCATATGCAATTTTATCTCTCATACCAAAAGGACGAATAGTATCCTTAGTTTGAGTGTTTTGTTTTGCCATAAAGACCTCCTCAATTATGCAATAATGTACAATATGTATAATTTATTTTTGTTTTATGACCTAATAATAACAAATAATAATAAAAAGTCAATAAAAAAATAAAAGAAATATAAAGATTGTATATAACATACAAAAAATAATAATAAAAAATATACAAAATATATAAAAATAAAATTGCGAAAAAATAATTTATACATGTTTCAAACCATAACTACTAGAATTAGGAAAAAGACGTTTATGACAACAGAAATTCCTAACGTTGTAATGGTAAACACGTTATTGTATTGAAATACAAAATAATGAGTTGTATAATAGCTTTGTTACTAAAAATGTGTATATAAATAAAATGGAGATAAGAGAAGGAGAAGAAAAATGGAAGAGAAAATGCAAACAATGGAAGATTTTAAAGAAGAATTGGAAGCTAGTTATAAACGATTATCCGTTGGGGATGTGGTAGATGGTACGGTTATGGAAGTATCAGAACAAGAAGTTATTCTTGATTTAAATTACTTTGCCCCTGGAAAAATTGTAGCAGAGGAAATTAGTGCTGACCCTTCTTATCATATTGTGGAACATATTCATGTAGGAGATATTGTAACTGGTACAGTTATTGATACGGATGATGGATATGGAAATGTACTTCTTTCTTTAAAAGAAGCAAAAGAGAAAAAAGCTTGGGAAACATTACGAGAAATGATGGAACAACAGACGGTAATCCACGGAGTTATTGGAGGAATCGTACCTTCTGGAGTGATTATGTATGTTGAAGGTATTCGTGGATTTATTCCAGCTTCTAAATTAGCAATGTCATTTGTGGAAGATACGGTAGAGTATTTAAATAAACAAGTTTCTGCTCGTATCATTACTGTTGATGAAGAACATAAAAAGTTAGTTCTATCTGTAAAAGATGTGTTATTAGAAGAAGCAATGAAAGAGAAAAATGAAAAGATAAACCGTATTGCAGTAGGTTCTGTTGTAGAAGGTACAGTAGAAAAATTAATGGATTATGGTGCATTTGTAAATATTGGAGATGGAATATCAGGTCTTGTGCATATTTCTCAAATTAGTGAGCGTAAGATTAAACATCCAAAGGTAGTATTAACCGTAGGGGATAAGGTAAAAGTTAAAATTACAAAAATTGAAAATAATAAAATTAGTTTAAGTATGAAAGAAGCAAATGAAGTAATTAACAAAGATGTAGATGAGGAAGTATTTGATTATAAGGAAGAAGGAGAAGCTGCTACAAGTTTAGGAGCATTACTTTCTGGATTTCAGTTATAATTCAAATTTATGAACCTTTTAATAAAGCATAAAGTAGCAATATAAAAGAAATATTATAGCATAAAGGTACATAGCAAAGCAATATTATAACATTGCATAGCAATATACTACAAATATATATCAAAGTAATATCATACATTGCATAGCAATATAATACAAATACATCTTATAATAAAAAGTAACATTATAGAAGTTGTAGAAGAAAATAGATAGAAAAATGCCTAGTATATGACTATCATATACTAGGCAATATCTTTTATTATAATGACGATTTATTCAAAATAATAAATATTATTTTGATGTATTTGTTTTCTTAGCTACATAAGGTAATATTAATCCTAAAGCAATTAATATAAATGGTGTAATAATATTTAAAACAAGTTGGAACGTATCTTTGGAATACATTCCACCAATACAAGCAAATGCTGTAAAGGCAAAGCACCAAACTCCTAAGATAATCCCAAGGGTTTTA
>CAJFOH010000028.1 GCA_904395845.1 uncultured Lachnospiraceae bacterium | reverse complement strand
TTTCTTGTTATCCAGCCCTCCGGCTGTATCGGTTGAGCAAAAGTCAGCGTGGGAATGGTGTGGTATCTTTATCTAAGTGAAACCCCTGTTTCCCATTTGGAAACAGCCTGATAGGTAACTCCTAAAAATCCTGCTAACTGTTCTTGTGTCCAACCTTTTTTCTTTCGAAATGCAATAATTTGTTCTCCAATGCTTTTTTGCTCTAACATAAAACCTCCAATTCTGTGCTACGCCCAACTTCCTTATATACAGCACACTTCATAAAATATTTTTATATTTGTCCTTTTCTCCTTATTAGTAATACTTACGGTGTTATTATTTTCCACATATAGAACAAGAAGATAGGCTTAGTATATAAAAGAGATGTGCAAAAAGCAATCAATTATTTGTTGAGCATATATTCAACCATTGGTTGAGAAAAAATAAATTCCAAGCTATGTAAGAGCATATTAAAATAGATTACTTTAAATAGTGTAGGAAGACTTTATAAATAAATTACTTCCAATCACTTTTTTCTTTTGCGTAAATGCGCTTGCCATTTCCCTACTTTCTATAAAATCCTTTGTTACATAAACTAGTAATTGACGATTTTCCAATTCAACCAGGTAATAGGCTGATATATCTTTTAATGAATCTGTTAATTGTAATACTCCAGGCGAAACAATAAAATCAATGATATTCTCTATCCAATTTAATTTTTTTCTTCGGACTAGTGGAGTTATTTTCTGTGCTTTAGGAAATTTTGCTTTCACTACTGCATCATATTTAGAACGACAGTTTCCTATGTTTTCATATTCAGAAATGTTGATACTTTCTTTTACGATAGTTCCTGAACATACGTCTTTATCAGTTAATAAAAAATCCACACTCACATCAAATAATTTTGCAATAGCTTGTAAACTTTCTATATTTGGCATACCTTTATCATTTTCCCATTTCGTCACTGCTTGTCTTGAAACGCATAACTTTTCTGCTAATTGTTCTTGTGACAATCCTGCTCTTTTTCTACATTATTTTAATTTTTCACCAAAACTCATATGTTTTTATCCTTTCCTTTATTTCTTAATGGTTAAACATATTGTAGTGATTTTGTTATAAATTGGCAAGCACCTACTGTTTCCATGTAAGCTACTTTACGTAGCAATTACATTTTTGCGTATAAATCATCTCTTTAAACGCCTAATGCGCTTTATATTTTATGATTGAATTGAAAACCTCTCTCTGAAACAACAAGTTGCTGTTAGTATAAAACGGCAGCTTCAAGAACAATTAATTATTCGCTGAGGGTAATTCAACCAATGGTTGAGTTAAATTTAAACACTTATACATCTTGATTTATAGTTTTTCGCTTTTCCTTTCAAAATAACGTTGGGACTTTTCCTCCATACAAAATAAGGTAGCAGTTATACTATCATAATTGCTACCTTATTTTGTATCATTTTATTTTCAGTACCATACTAGAGGATACTATTACATCGTTTATGAGCTTGTCCTTCCAATAAAAAATTTCGTAGTGGAATTTTTTCACTACATCCTACTCATACTTTTGTTCATTTTCCATTTCATCAAATGTTTTTTTCTTTTCTGCCCAAAATTCTTCTGCTAACTCTATATATCTTGCAACATCTTTACATGTATTTATTTCACTTTTTCCTTGCTCTATGATTTTTTCTATAAGTTCTTCATTTTCAATCAAGTATGATTTCTTAACATAATTTTTAATATTTTTAAATCCTGCAAGAAATGAAATTAATTCTTTAATATTTCCCTCTGCATTGCATTCTAATTCTTTTAAATGTTTTATAAAAGATTGTAATTCTTTTTCCTGATACAGCTCCTCTATATCCAAAGCTTCCCCTTTGGATTCTATTTCCTGTAACTTACTAAAAAATTCGCTCTCTAATTTCCAAATAAATGTATCCAATCTATCATACCTTTTTTTTCCTTTTAGCTGTTGCAATTTTCCCATTGATTGCATCAGTGAAAAATTTATAAGCGTATGGTGTTTCTTAGCACATTCTTTCAATTTGTTTGATATTTCTTCTTTGATACCATACCTACAAAGATACCAACCATTGATACCATTAACCCAATCATATAAATCATAACAACATTTTCATCTCCAGTTGATGTATTTTCTCCTGTACCTTCCGTTTGGTTGTTGTTTTCTCCTGTTGTACTATTAGTATCTTCAACAGAGCCATTATTTCCTGTGTTATCTCCGCTATTTGTTTCATTTCCACCTGTAGTGTTACCTACTGTATTGTCTGTTCCATTTCCAGTGGTATCTCCATTGGAAGTTCCATTGTTTCCAGTTGTGTCACCTACACCAGTATTATTGCCACTATTAGTTACACTTTCTTTTACTGTTGTAATAAGGTAATCAGAGCAACTGTCTTGTGTGATTGTATAGATACCATTGGAATCAACAACTGCTGATGTTATGTACTTAGTTGTTCCGTCTTCTAATAGCTTATGATAGTATAAAGTTTGACCTGCATATTCTTGCCCTAAAGGAATGCTAATGTAAGCAGTTGCTGGTAATTGACCAGAGTAATTATAATGAACACGAGCTACAAACTCATTTTTTGCAAAGGATATTTCTTCCTTTTCTGGATAAGTTGTTTGAATCAAAGAACCAAAATCATATACTTCTTTGCCATCAATTAGTTTCATTGTACCTCTTGGGAATACAAATACAACACCATTTGCAGATTTCATTGTTACATCTGACATTTTGTTTGCATTTACCAA
>CAJFOH010000027.1 GCA_904395845.1 uncultured Lachnospiraceae bacterium | reverse complement strand
CCTTATCCTTTGCAATTACCTTACAAGGTTCTGCCACACCTGGAGTATATGCAAGCGCTAAATCCTCTCGTGTATTAACTTTTGCCTTTGCCACAGTTTCTAATTTTCCATTCCACTGTTCATGAAGCAATAATGCCTTTTCATTTGTTGTCATAACAAATTCCTCCTGACCATTCATATTGATTTCAAACCATTATTACTACTATAACAACTTTATTTCTTGTAGTCAATAGAACTAATTTTTATTTTCGCTTGCATTTTAACCAGAATGGTGTATACTACATTAATATGAGAAAACAACTTTCTTTATCGTAAAGATATTTATCGTAAAGATATTACTCTATCTGATAAAATACAAATTCTGTACATCATTGATAAGTTATATATTCTTTTATCGTATATTAACCCAAATGAACTAATACTATGAATACATTTTAAGGAGATTTTTATTTTATGCGTGATGAATTATCAAAATTACCACTAACAAAACTACGTGAACGTGGCAAAGAATTAGGGATAAAAGGTGTTTCTACAATAAGAAAATCTGATTTAATTGACCTAATCTTACAAGAATCCCAAAAGGATACTACAAAAAACGATACAAAAGATAATAATACCTTAGAACAAATGACTGAAACAACTGTTGAAAAAGAAGTTTCTAGCAATCTTCCAACAAATAACTTATCAACTCAAAAAACAGAGGAAATAGAGAAAAGTACATATAAATCATATAAATCCGAGGGAAGTTTTTCCAATGGATATACTCAAAAAAATCAAAATGGAAACCGCACTTACCAAAATAATCGTGTAAATATGGGGCAGAAAGAATCTCAAAGCGGATTTGATTTATCAGAATTAGATAGTGGAGTTCCTGCTCATGGTATTTTAGAAGTAATGCCAGATGGATTTGGATTTATTCGTTCTGAAAACTTTTTACCAGGAGATAATGATGTTTACGTTTCCCCATCTCAAATTCGCCGTTTTAACATGAAAACAGGAGATATTATTACTGGCGTTCGAAGAATTAAAACAGCTGCTGAAAAATTTGCAGCTCTTTTATATGTTACTCATATGAATGGACTAACACCAGAAGAAGCTTCCAAAAGACATTCTTTTGAAGACTTAACTCCTATTTTCCCTAATTCTAGATTACATCTAGAAACTCGCTATGCCAATATTGCCATGCGAATTGTAGATTTAATTAGCCCAGTTGGGAAAGGACAACGTGGTATGATTGTTGCTCCTCCAAAAGCAGGTAAAACAACACTATTAAAGCAAATTGCAAAATCAATTACAACGAATCACCCAAATATGCATTTAATCGTGCTTTTAATTGACGAAAGACCAGAAGAGGTTACTGATATTAAGGAATCCATTGAAGGTGAAAATGTAGAAGTTATCTATTCCACCTTTGACGAACTTCCAGAACATCACAAGCGAGTTTCTGAAATGGTACTTGAACGTGCCAAACGTTTGGTAGAGCATAATCGTGACGTTACCATTCTTCTTGATAGTATTACAAGACTTGCTCGTGCTTATAACTTAACAGTAACACCTAGTGGACGTACCCTATCTGGTGGTTTGGACCCTGCTGCGTTATATATGCCAAAACGTTTTTTTGGTGCAGCTAGAAATACTCGTGAAGGTGGTAGTTTAACTATTTTAGCAACTGCTCTTATTGAAACGGGAAGTAGAATGGACGATGTGGTATTTGAAGAATTTAAAGGAACTGGAAATATGGAATTAGTTTTAGATAGAAAATTATCTGAAAAACGTATTTTCCCTGCTATTGATATTTTACGTTCTGGAACACGTAGAGAAGATTTACTATTAACAAAAGAAGAAATGGAAGCTGTGACTCTTATTCGTAAATCTACCAATGACCTACGTTCCGAAGATGCCGTTGAAAAAGTGTTAGATTTATTTGCCCGAACAAAAAATAACCATGAATTTTTATCTATGATTAAAAAAGTATTAATGAAATAACTTCATTTATCATAAAAAGGAGATGGATTTTTACAACAAACAATCCATCTCCTTTCATTATATTAATTTTTTGTTATCTTTTATTATTCCTTTAGTAATTCTTCTATATTTAGTAGTCCCCAACCTTGATGACTTCTTGGTAAGCGTAAATCTTTTGCTGTTTGTCGCAAACAAATTTTCACTTCTGTATTTTTCATCAACGGATACTTTTCCAATAAAAGTGCCACTGCTCCTGATACAATAGGTGTAGACATAGAAGTTCCACTTTTCATAATATATGGCTTTTTCTTATGATAATAACCTGCATTGGCAGAAATAATATTCGTTCCTGGTGCTACAATCTCTGGCTTACAAATACATTCTTTTGTAGGTCCTTTGCCTGAATAATGTAAGTATTGTCTACCAACATCATCAATCATAACATCATCATCACTAGAGCCTACTGTAATTACTTTTCTACTAATTCCAGGGGTTGTAACTGTTGCATGTTTTCCACTACTTCCCTCATTTCCAGCGGCAATACATACTACTAACCCTGCGTCCCATAAGGAATTAATAGCCATAACAAGCTCTGACTCCTCTGCCATTCCTTTTTTAGCAATTGAGCCAATGGATATATTAACAATTCGTATCCCATATTCTTTGTGGTGGTCTAATAACCATGTAACACCTTCTAATAAATGCTTTAGTTTTCCATTCCCTTTGTTGTCTAATATTTTTATGGATAGCAAATTACACTCTGGTGCAACTCCCACTATTTTTTTATTAGAAAGCAACCCATTGCCACCAATAATGCCTGCTACATGGGAACCGTACTCATAATATTTACTACTTAATCTTTCTGTTTCTTTTTACGAGCATCATATCCTTTTTTATCAGCTCTTTTACAATCGTATCAAACTGCTCTCCTTCAATGCGAATGAACACTTCTTGAAGCCCCATGACATCTGTATCTTTTTGTACAATATTTTTTATATTACCATCATTCTTTGCAATAATTTTTGCTATATTAGAAAGTGCTCCTTTAAAATTATGACAATAAATGGTTACTACATTTTCATCACTATTTCCAAATATTTTTTGATACTCTTTAAAAATTGCTTGATGAGTAACAATTCCTAATAGTTGATTTTTGTCATCAGTAATCGGAATGAATCGGATTTTTGAAGTAATGAAAATAGATGCCGCATCTTCAATGGGTGTATCTTTAGAAATGGTCATGATTTCTGTTTTTATCATTTCACTAACTTTTTTCTTTAAAAATTCTTCTTTGCTGCCTTCAAAATTCCTAAAATATGTTTCATACACAAATTGTTTGGATAATACACCTACAAATTGTTTTCCATCAACTACTGGTAAGGATAATAATCGATTGCTATCAATAATATGTAGTGCTTCTTTTAAATTATTATCTACGGATATACATTGTAGTTGGTTTGCAGGTATCATAATCGCTTTTACTAACATAATCCCACCTCTTTCTTATTACATTAAATATGTTACATTCACAATGTTACATTCACTATGTGCCTCTATCCATATTGTACTATGATTCGCTTTTTTTGCCAATCCTTTTTATACCATTCTTTTATTCTTTTCTATTAGTTACCAGTTAAAAGTCCCGCTTTTTTTAATGTAGGTTCTATAACCATATATAAAATTACTGCTACTAATGTTCCTAACACTAGGTTAATTGAACTTCCAAGAAGATTTTTAATTGCCAATACTTTTGCAGATTCCATGCCATACATTAAAATATTCATTGCCCATCGAATAAATGTATCAGAAAAAATGTTAATAAACAATGCCACAACGCTAGAAATAGTAGCTATCACCATTCGCTTTTTTTTCGTACTTGCCTGATTAATATGACATATTTTATGGGCAATTATCCCTACAATCACTCCAATAAGTACTTTACATAAAAAGGTTGCTGGTGCATCTGATGCATACCCACTTAATATATCCGAAATGGTAAGTCCTACTGCCCCTGCAACACCACCATAAAAACCACCAAGTAACAACGCACCTATAATAATAAAACTATTTCCAAAATGAATGGTAGCTACTGGTGTAGAAATACGGAAAAACTGGAAACTAACAAAAGCTAGTACAGCAATGATTCCTCCTTGTGTTAATTTTACAATTGATTGATTTTGATTCATTGTTTCTCCTCCTATACTATGACTTCATTACATGTTACTCCTACTAAAATGAAATACAAATGGGGTAACACCTAACTTTTATAGGTCATATCATAACATGAGTGTACTATCTTCCATATATCCAATTTATTTTTTTTATAACAGACCAGATTGGTCTAATTGCCTGAGTATATTTAATAATTTCTTTGCCTCTATTTGACCTGGTGCACTTGCCCTTTTATGAGAAGCAAACGTAATGCAAGAACCTGTAAGCTGACCACAAATTCGACTTATAACTCCTAATTTTCCCATAGACATTGTAATCATTGGTATTTTAAGCTTGCGATATGCTTCTAAAGAACAATCTAGGAGTGTAAGAACATCTTCCTCTTTTTTAGGCATAATTGCCATTTTAACAATGTCTACTTCATACTTCTCCATTGAAAGTAATCGTTCTAATATCTCTTCTTTTTTTGGTGTATCAAAAAAATTATGATAGGAACCGATAACCTTTGCTTCCATATTTTTTAACACTTTTATGTACTCTTTCATTGTAGAATCCATAAATAATTCAATGTCTATAAAATCTGCATATTTACTTTCTGCTATAAAATAATTAAGTTCTTTGTACTTATTTATAGAGATTTCTTTTTCTCCCCCCTCATTTTTTGTTCGAAAGGTAAAGATGATAGGAACATCTTCTAATATATGGTGTAGACATTGTAACACCTGAAGAACACATTCTTTTTTATGGCTATTAACAAAATAATCCACTCTCCATTCTACAATATCTACTATGGTACTATCTATTTGTCCTGCCTCCTCTAGTATATCTTCTTTTGTCCTTCCTGTTAGTGATACACAAATTTTTGGTATTCCATCTCCTATCTGTAAGCCTTTTACTTGAATTACTTTCATTTTGTATTTCCTCTTCCCTTTATAACAAAAGAAGCCTAAACAAAATTTAAGTTTAGGCTACTTTTTTATCGTTTTATTTTACCTATTCTATCATCTTAATTTTATATTCTACACTATTTTTAATAAATATCATCATAGATTTCTAAGAATATAACTATACTAGAGTTTTGCTCAAGCTTTGCCTTAGCTATGCTTTAGCTATGCTTTGGCTATGTTTTAGCTATGCCTTGGCTATGTTTAAACTATGCTCCAATCTCTTTCTAATTTCTTTTATAAAAGTTTCACTATTAACTTCTTTTACATTCTCTAACGTTGTAATACTTGCTAAGTCTTTTGTCATAATTCCACTTTCAATAGTTTCAATGGTTGCCTGTTCCAATTTATCTGCAAATGCAACCAACGGATTTAACTTATCTAGTTGACCTCTTTTTCTAAGAGCTCCACTCCATGCAAAAATAGTTGCTACTGAATTGGTAGAAGTTTCTTCTCCCTTTAAATGCTTGTAATAATGTCTTTGTACTGTTCCATGAGCTGCCTCATATTCATAAACTCCGTCTGGATTTACTAATACTGATGTCATCATTGCCAATGAACCAAAGGCAGTTGCAACCATATCGCTCATTACATCACCATCATAATTTTTACAAGCCCAAATATATCCACCCTCTGATTTAATAACACGAGCTACTGCATCATCAATTAAGGTATAAAAATATGTAATATTTTCTTTTTCAAATGCTTCTTTATATTCTGTATCAAACACTTCTTGAAATACATCTTTAAATGTATGGTCATACTGCTTTGAAATAGTATCCTTTGTTGCAAACCAAACATCTTGTTTTGTATCTAATCCATAATTAAAACAACATCTAGCAAAGTTTTCAATGGATTGTATTGTATTATGCTGACCTTGTACAATACCAGCCCCATCAAATGTATGAATTGGTACTCTTGTTTCCTCTCCCAAATCACTGGTATATACTAACTCACAAACTCCTGATTCTAGAATACTCAATTCTACTGCCTTATATACATCTCCATATGCATGTCTTGCAATAGTAATTGGTTTTTTCCAACTTCGCACATATGGTTCAATCCCCTTTACAAGAATTGGAGCACGAAATACAGTTCCATCTAAAATTGCTCGTATTGTTGCATTAGGGCTTTTCCACATCTCTTTTAAATTGTATTCTTTTACCCTTTCTTTGTTTGGGGTAATTGTTGCACATTTTACTGCCACACCATATTTCTTTGTTGCAAGTGCAGAATCTACGGTGACTTTATCACCTGTTTTATCTCGGTATTCCAAACCTAAATCATAATACTCTGTTTTTAAATCAATAAATGGATACAACAATTCCTCTTTAATCATCTTCCAAAGGATTCTTGTCATCTCATCCCCATCCATTTCAACAAGTGGTGTTGTCATTTGAATCTTTTCCATACAGCTTCCTCCTTAATTTTTTTAATACAATTATACTAATAAAAGAATGTGTATGCAACCATTTTTTCTATTTTTTATTTTCAGACTATTTTGTAGGTAATAAAGATACAATATTTGTTCCATTAAAAAAATATTCGATTACTTCTTTATATGTTTTTCCACTTTGTATCATAGCATCTACTCCATTTTGTGACATTCCAATTCCATGACCATTTCCACCACCATAAAAGGTGTATCCTGTTAGTATATCATCTTCATATATTTCCTCTAACATAAAAAATCCACTTGGAAGCTGGCTTCCTTCACTTTTACTACTACCTGCCTCTGATAAATTATTGTATATTTGATTAGGTGCTCCCAATAATGCACGAATACTTGTTTGAAGTCGTACTCTTAGCTTTTGTTTTGTACCTGTAATCAAAATTTCATTTACAATACCACCTGCTCCTCTCTCTGTCACTTCTAATGATAGCAAATCACCTAAAAACAACTCATCTGCCTTAGTAATTGCACCATTTTCATTTTCAAGTAATACACTTTCAGGATTTAATGCTTGTATCTGGCTTAATCGAGTTTCTATTATATTTTCCAATGCTTCCATATCAATAGAATAGTTCCAACGATACCATGTATAATTCTTTTCATAGGCCATAGAATCTGTTTGCTTAATAAATTGTTCAAATTGTTCTTCTTTTGAAAGTTCTTTTCTTTCGTTAGTTACTGTTACAGGTTTTGATTCTAAATATGGGGTAGAAATAGGGTTTGCTCCCCATGAACTATTATCTGTTGTATAACCACAAGAAGTAGAAAAATAATAGGTAGAAATTACTTCTCCATGATACATTAGAACTTCACCTAACGTTTCTTCCACCCCCTGAGTTGAAATTTCTTGTGCACCAATATTGTTATATACTTGATACGTTGTGCTATCATCTACATGAGCACCATATTCTCTACATCCATTTGCCTGAATTTGTTTATAAGCATAACTTCTAGCACAAATTGCTTGTACCTTTGCTGCCTCAATTCCATATCTTGCAGGCATTTCACTTGGAACAACCTTTGTTAAATATTCCTCTAGTGGTAGTTCATTAATAATAGTAATTCCATTCCCTTGTATATTCACTTCTATTGTCCCTGTATAAGTAGGTGTTCCCTGTGCCCTTTGTATTGTTTGTATGTTTACTCCTTGATTGTCCTTTGAGGTAATAATCATTCTACCACTTTGTAGTCTATTATCATTCTTTTTTATGGTTACTGTTGCATTTTCTTCATAGGTTTCTATGGTATCCCCCCACTGAATTGTTCCCCCAGATAAAAATTGCAAAGTTACTTCATCGTGAAAATACGATGTATAATTTGTTGTTTTTAAAAGAACACGAATCTTTGTTGGCTGAAATTCTGTTGTAGTAAGAGCACCACATATTTTCCCATTGGATACTACAAATTGTTGCATTGCATATCCTACTAAAATATCATCTCTTGTCTGACGTTCCAACCCACCATATAATTTGTATATTTGAAAATCTTCATCTAATTCCATTACTCCATAGCCTTCTATCTCTATGGCTGTATCACTAACTGATAACACTTTTCCTTGTATCACTTCTTCTTTTAATTGAACCTTTTTTACCACTCCATTTTCTAGGGAAATATCTGCCATCACTTCTTCTTTAATATCAATAGGTTGTTGTAATCGAAACTTACGTTCTACTCCATCAATAAATACGTTTAGCTCATTGTCCTCATAGTTTGTAATCCAAGCATTTTCATATATAATATTTCTATCTACTAAATTTAATACACGAATGATTTCATTATCCCTTGCCATTACATTTATTTTACTGTCGATGTAATAATCTAGTGCTAGTCCATAAAAGCCCATAACTCCTTTATCCGTATATACTTGCCATGAAGTTGTATTTTCTATATTTGATGGTGTTCCACAAACTTCAATAGACAATGTTTCTACATTTTTGGAACGATCATATACCTGAAGAATTTCATCATAGATTTTCCAAAAAAGAGTTTCTGTTACAGTTCCATCTTCACTTCCTTGTAAGTATTTACTAGATACTTGTGTTAAATTTAAACAACGTAACATTTCTCTCATTTCCTCATTATGAAGAATCCCCTCCATTACCTGTTTGGTTGGAGCAATGGTATAGCTATCTACAATTCCTCTTTGATATAAATACTCTGCATAGGGCACATACCAATCACTAGATTCTTCTTTTGAAAAATATTTCACGTTTAACTTTTCACATTCCTCTCTTGTTGTAAGGGCTAGGGCAATACTTCGTAACGCTTGTCCTCTCCCAATGTTAGTAGTATCTTCTAAAAATACTTCTTTTGTGTCTTTTCGTTGTCCTAATAACAGTATGGTAGTAATTCCAACTATTACAAATACTATTAACATTTTATATCTATGTTTCATAGACATTCTCTCCCTCTTAGCTTGTACACAATCATAACTTATAAAAATTGTGCCATATAACTACTATATGCTTGCCCATCACTTTTTATTACTATATTTTTAATCACCAAATACCTAACATAGTTGTTATGAATCATTGATTATCGTTCATTCTAGTTACCGATTTATAGTAATAAACATAAGGAAAATTACATATAAAAAGGTGGCATGAATATACATGTACTTCATACATATCTATTCATACCACCTTTTATAAGGGATGATTATTAATATACCCAAAGTGCCGTCTTCTACCGGTTTGACGCCTAGCAAAGCTAGGTGGGCAACCGCAATTATACTTCTGTCTTCCACTACAAACGGAGGCTTGACATCCATATAATAATGTAGGAATCCCGATTAATGTCATGTAGGTTCAAAATAGTAGAAACCTCGAACACCCCAGGCATTATATTTAAATGTTTAACTTGACATACATTATTATATCCTATTGAAGAAAAAAAATCAATAAAAATAACTGGTAATTTCTTGTAATTTTTTTAAAAGGTTTCAGGTCCAAAACTTTCTGGTAGTAACTGGTCTAAAGTATAAACCTTATACTCTCTTGTTGACTTTGCCACCACAACGGTTAATGTTTTGGGGTCACAAAACTCTCTCATCACTTGCCTACACATACCACAAGGATAACAAAAATCTCTTACTTGACCCTCTTTTCCCCCAGCAACTACAATACTCTTAAGTTTTTTTGCCCCTTCACTTACCGCTTTAAAAATAGCTACTCGCTCTGCACAAAGTCCAGCTGGATAGCTAACATTCTCAATGTTACAGCCAGTAAAAATTCTTCCATCCTCGCATAAAACAGAACAACCTACTTGAAACTTTGAATAAGGTGCATATGCTTGTTTTCTAACCTCTAATGCACATTCAATTAAATGTTCCATTTGATTTTTATTTTCCATTTCTATCCCCTTAAAAATTTTTTTCTTTTTCGTCTTTACACATACTACCCGTTATACCAATTTAAAATCTATAAATATCCTTCTTTTTTCTTTTCTTACCTCTTACTATAATAATAGTAATAACCCCAATTACTACAATTCCACCTACTAACAATAATAATCTTGCATTGGATTGTATCAGTGTTAAACCTGTTTCATAATAGGAAGAACGCTCTTGACTTGAAGAAACATTTTCCTCATTGTATTCATTTCCATCACCATTTTTATAATTCTTTTCAGTAGTTTCCTCGCTTGTCACTACTTCTTCGGTGGTAATTTCTTCACTCGTTTCTTCTGGTGGCTTTGATGGGTCTATATTGGTAACATAATCATTGGAAACATAATAAATATTATCTCCTACTTGAATTTTACACCAATCTCCATAAGTTGCTATTCTCTCTATGGATTGTCCTTTTTGTAAAATTCCCTTTTCCTTAGCATAAACACTTGGAAATTCACGAATCTTTACATTTCCTGTTGCCCATATTGTTTCTTTTGCATCTTGCCAAACAACTGGTTCCATCTTACCAGATGCAATTCCAAAACCATATTCTAAAATAATTGCTGTATCATTATAAAATTCATCATCATTTGATTTCATAACAACAGAGATTAACGTTCTTCCATCTCTAGTTGCTGCAGTTAGCAATGTTCTTCCTGCTAATGGAGTCCTTCCAGTCTTTCCTGCAAAAACCCCATCACACTGATAACTACCATTTACCATACGATGTCCCATTTCTAAATTTCTTGCTGGGGTCATATTGGTTTGCTCTATGGTATATGTTGGAGTAGATACAATCTTTTTAAACATTTTATTCTCAAGACCCGCTTTAAAAATCATAGCCATATCATAAGGTGTTGTATAATGATTCTCATCGTCCAAACCATGCGCATTTACAAAATGGCTATTTTTAGCACCTACCTCTTTCGCTTTTTCATTCATTAACTTTGCAAATTTTTCTGTACTACCTGCTATATACTCTGCCAAGGCATTAGAACACTCATTAGCAGAAGATAACATCATACCATATAACACATCTTTTACTGACATTTGCTCTCCTACTTGAGCCATAGGTGGCAGTGTAGAACTATCTGCTGAAAGTGAGTGAATAGCATTATCTGAAAATGTAATGGTATCACGCAAATTATAATCTTCTTCTAATACTACTAATGCTGTTAATGTTTTTGTAATACTAGCTGGGTGAAATTTTTCATTCATATTTTTTTGTATAATTACCTCACCAGTATCTGCATCCATAACACAATATCCTTCTGCATATACATCTGGTCCTTCTAATGTTCCTTCTGCACTACTTGTAACATAACTAGACATTGTGGTAACGAAAATCGTACAAATACCTATTGCTATATTTAAAATTTTCTTTCTATACTTTATCATTATCTACCTCGTAAATTATCTAATATTTTTTCCTTAGAAATAGTGTTATTCTATTACTACGAATCTCTTTCTATTGTACCAAATGAAAGTGTCCACTATTCCCTTTTGTCATTATATACGAAAATATTACCATTATCAACTAATTTCTTAACACTTTGAAATAATTTCGTAATATTTGTTTTTCATATTTTTATACAAAAAAGACTTAGGATATTCTTTTTGTATACTTACTCCAAAATTGGACTCTATATAATCAAAAAGATTTGTCTATTATCCTAAGTCTTTTTCTAATTTTTTTAGTTCTGATTATTATATAAGGATTTTATCTATTTATTATCCTTTAAGCCTTTTAATGCACTTACAAAATTGATTGGATTTCCATATCGAAGTGTTCCCATACGATATAATTTCGCACCTAAAATTCCCATTAAGAAAACACTAACATATAAAATAACTGCTGATACTATAATTTCCCACATAGCTACTTTTCCCATTGCTACACGTGCAAACATAGCACTGTAAGAGCTAATTGGTAAAAAGGAGGCAACTTTTATAAAAATCCCATCTACGTTTGATAACTGGAATAATACAACAAAATATACTATCATTACTACCATTTGAACTCCACTAGAAGATTTTGAAATATCTTCTGTTTTTGATACCAATGCACCGATAGCTCCATATAAAAAGGCATAAAATAAGTATCCTCCAATACCAAAAATAGCATAGGTAAACAATACATTGTTTGGAATATTTAAAAACATATCAAGTACCAATGCCATCTCTCCCCAATTTTCACGATTGAAGCGATAGCAAAGAATTGTTACTCCTAAAATAACACCTACTTGGAATAAACTTGCAATAGCACCTGCAATTACTTTCCCAAATAACAATCCATTTGGATTGGTACTTGTTACTAATACTTCAATGGAACGATTGCTTTTTTCACTGGTAACAGAAGTTGCAATCATACCTCCGTATGTATTAACCATAATAAAAATTACAATAACAAGTGCATAGCAATACCAATAATTTTGGGTATTATCTTTTCCTAGAACAATGTCGTTTGCAACAATTGGTGTTTGATACATCATTTCTAATTCTTCAAAATCAATTCCATTGGCTTCACAATAGGCTACTCGGTTCATATATGCCATAGTCTCTGAAAAAGCCTCACTTATACTATCCATTACAGATTTGTTATTGACAACGTAATCATAGCTAGTTGATGATTGAATAATAAAACCACT
>CAJFOH010000026.1 GCA_904395845.1 uncultured Lachnospiraceae bacterium | reverse complement strand
GATGATCAGATAGGTACTATTATTGTGGAAGAAACACCATTTTACGCAACTATGGGTGGTCAACAAGGTGATGTTGGAGTTATTGTTTCCCCACAAGGTAAGTTTGAAGTAAAAGATACTATTAAATTACAAGGTGGAAAGGTTGGACACGTTGGATGTGTGGTAAGCGGAATGATTTGTGTTGGTGAAGAGGTTTCTTTACAAGTAAATGAAGAAAATCGTAGCTTAACATGTAAAAATCATAGTGCAACACATTTACTTCATAAAGCACTTAGAACTGTACTTGGAACTCACGTAGAACAAGCAGGTTCTCATGTAGATGCAGGAAGACTTCGTTTTGACTTTACTCATTTTCAAGCATTAACAAAGGAAGAAATTGCTAAAGTTGAAGCAATGGTAAATGAAGAAATAGAAAAGGCACTTCCAGTAGTAACAAAAGAAATGTCTATGGAAGATGCAAAGAAAACAGGTGCAATGGCATTATTCGGTGAAAAATATGGTGAAACTGTTCGTGTAGTACAAATGGGAGAGTTTTCTACTGAATTATGTGGTGGTACTCATGTTTCTAATACAAGTAGTGTAGGTTCTTTTAAGATTATTAGTGAAAATGGAATTGCTGCTGGTGTAAGAAGAATTGAAGCATTAACATCCAATGGTTTAATGGAATATTACAAAGAAATGGAAAAAGAATTAATAAAAGCAGCAAAAATAGCAAAAACAACACCTGATAACTTAGTAAACCGAATTGAGTCTTTATTAGATGAAATTAAGTCATTACACTCTGAAAATGAAAAGCTAAAGAGCAAGCTAGCAAATGATGCTTTAGGCGATGTTATGAACCAAGTAAAAGAAGTAAATGGTACAAAGTTATTAGCTGTAAAATTAGATGATGTTGATATGAATGGTCTTCGTAATTTAGGGGATCAGTTAAAAGAAAAACTTGGCGATGGAGTTATCGTTTTAGTATCTCAATTTGATGGAAAAGTAAACTTAATGGTATGTGCTACTGATAGTGCAGTTAAGTTAGGTGCTCATTCAGGAAATCTAATTAAAGAAGTTGCAAGCCTTATTGGTGGAGGCGGCGGTGGTCGTCCAAATATGGCTCAAGCAGGTGGAAAGAATCCAGCAGGAATTGATGCAATGCTTGAAAAGGTACAAGAAGTACTTGCAAATCAGTTAAGCAAATAAACAGATGTACTTAATAAGACGAGTAATATGTTAGTAATTCATTAAGTATGATAGAATAACAGTAGTGAAACAGTAGTTAGAAAGAAATATATCTTTTTAACTACTGTTTTTGTATTGTAAATTTGAAAATATAGAGGAAGCTAGGGCAAAGAAAAAAATGTAAAAATCCTATTGACGAATAAAAAAAATATGCTATAATATTAACGTGCTATAAAAAATACCCAAACGGTTGTATCACGCACAATATACAACTGGAGGGAGGTTAGGTGTGAGCTTATGTCAAATGTAATCGTTAAAGAAAACGAGAGTTTAGATAGCGCTTTACGCAGATTTAAAAGAAATTGCGCAAAGGCAGGTATTCAACAAGAAATTCGTAAGAGAGAACATTACGAAAAGCCAAGCGTAAAACGTAAGAAAAAATCTGAAGCTGCTAGAAAGCGTAAGTATAACTAATTATTAGTATAACAAATTGTTAATAATTAGTATAACTGTTTTATAAGAAAAACTCGTAAGTCGTGTTTTAAAATTTAAACATCAAATATTCTATTAATTTTTTCGTATTCCAATTAAGGAATATTTGATGTTGTGTTATAAAGGCTACTGTATATGCAAGTAATTGCTTACAGTAGTCTTTTTTCGTATGTTTGGAACAGAAATAAAATGCTTCTATTACTGCATTGCCTTTTTTTAAGAAAAGAGGATATTACATAAAAAAAGAACAAAAGGTAGAAATTGATGGAATACTGTTTATAAATTATTTAATGGAAAAAGTATTGGTATAGGAGGAGTTTTTGATTATAGGAATAGTCTGAATGAATATAGAATATAGTTAGTATATATAACTAGGAGGTAAAATTATGTTTGGAAGAACTAATAGGAAAAAGAAAGCCGAGAAAGAAACGGAAAAAAAAGGCATAAAGGCAATGGAGCTTATTACAGAATCATTAGGACTTCCAAAAGATACAGTATTAGGGGCGGCGCTTGTTCGAAGTATAGGAAATAGAGAGTTATATGTAGAGAACTTTAGAAGCATTATAGAATATACAGAGAGAAAAGTTCGTTTGCAAACAAAGACATGTAAGTTAACCATTGAAGGAAAATGCCTTTTTATTGAATATTACAATTGTGAGGAAATAAAAATAACAGGATATATTATGGCAATTCAGTATGAATAGAAAGGCAGGTAGTCATTTGAATCCAATTATTTATTATATGAAAGGTTATGTTACCATAGCATTATTAGGAAATTCACCAGAACGTTTCTTAAATATGTGCAACTATAAAAAGATTGTTATTTGGAACTTACAAAACAAAAATGGAACCTATGAATGTTGTATAGCATTAAAAGATTTTTGGGAAATCAAGCCTATTGTAAAAAAAACAAACGTACATATTAAAGTGTTGAAAAAAACAGGAGTGCCATTTTTTTTATACAATAATAGAAAACGAAAACTAAGTTATATTTCTGTTGTGATTTTTTTTATGTGTCTATTTGCCATGTCAAAGTTTTGTTGGAGCATAGAATTTGAAGGAAACCAAAAATATACCGATGAGGTATTAATGAACTTTGTTAAAATGCAAGGTTATCATCATGGTATGGCATTGTCAAAGATAGAGTGTGAGCAGTTAGAAAAATTAATTCGAAGTGAATACAATGACATTAATTGGGTATCGGCAATGATTGATGGGACAAAACTAATTATAAAAGTAAAGGAAAATACAGGTCTGCTTACAATAGAAGAAGAAACCATTAGAAGCTGTCACTTAATTGCCAATGAGTCAGGAAAAATTGTTTCTATGATTACAAGAGAAGGGGTTCCAATGGTATCGGTTGGGGATGAGGTGGAAAAAGGACAGCTATTAGTGTCAGGAATTTTGCAACTAAAAGATGATAGTGAAACAATAATAGGGGAAGAACTTGTAAAGGCTGATGCAGATGTTACAATAGAAAGAAAGATTCCTTATGAAAATCAGTTAAATAGAGCCTACAAAAAAAGAATTTACAAAAAAGAAAAACAACAATGGTTTTTTAAGATTTTCGATTATCGTTTTGAATGGCTTCCTATGAAAATAAATCTAGAACAAGCAGAAGTTATTTCAGAAGAAAAACAAGTAAAAATATTTGAAAATTTTTATTTGCCGTTTTATTATGGAAAAACAAAGGTAAAACTATATGAGGAAGAGGATGCCTATTATACAGATGAGGAGATAATCAACAAGGCTTCCAACGAGCTTGAATATTATTTTGAAAAATTAAGAAAATTAGGGGTAGAAATTATTGAAAATAATGTTAAAATGTTAGTAAATGAAAAAACGGTTGTGGCTTCAGGTACAATTACAATTAGAGAAAAAATAGGTATCCAAGAAGAAATAAAACAAGAAGAATTTACAGAGGAGATTACGCAAGAATATGAGTATAATTGAAACAATCATTGATATACCAATGGAACATCAAAAAAATGTATTTGGTCAGTTTGATAAATATATAAAAAAGATAGAAAAGACACTTCATGTTACAATGATAGCCAGAGATAGTGAGATAAAGATAATTGGTGGTGATCATATGGTAATGAGAGCCAAAAGTGTATTTTATAATTTAATCGAGCTATCAAAAAGAGGAAATGAAATTACAGAGCAAAGTGTAGATTATGCCCTATCTCTTTCCTTTGAAGATAAGGCAGAAGAAATATTAGAAATAGATAAAGATATTATTGCAAGAACCATAAATGGAAAATTAGTAAAGCCAAAGACTCTTGGTCAAAAGCAATATGTAGATTTAATGCGTGAAAAAATGATAGTATTTGGTGTAGGCCCAGCAGGAACAGGAAAAACATATCTTGCAATGGCAATGGCAATTCAAGCATTTAAAAACAATGAAGTAAGTCGTATTATTTTAACAAGACCAGCCATTGAAGCAGGAGAAAAACTAGGATTTTTACCAGGGGACTTACAAAGTAAAATTGATCCATATTTAAGACCACTTTATGATGCCCTTTATCAAATTATGGGTGCGGAAAGTTTTATTCAGAATTCTGAAAGAGGATTAATTGAAGTAGCACCACTTGCTTATATGAGAGGTAGAACTCTTGATAATGCCTATATTATTTTAGATGAAGCACAAAATACAACACCTGCACAAATGAAAATGTTCTTAACAAGAATTGGGTTTGGTTCAAAGGCTGTTATTACAGGTGATATGACACAAAAAGATTTACCAACAGGGCAAACATCAGGACTAGAAACAGCAATTAAAATATTAAATAAAATTGATGATATTGGAATTGCGCATTTGGATAATCGTGACGTTGTTAGACATCCGTTGGTGCAAAAAATTGTAAAAGCATACGATGACTATGAAGAAAAAGAAAACAAACGAAAACTAAGAACAGAGAAAAGGGATTCTTCTACAAAACGTGGTGAAAAAGGTAGAAAATCTTAATACAAATTACAAAAGTATTTAACTACACAAGAATGGAGAAAAATATGACATTTGAAATAGAAAACGAAGTAGAGATACCATTTGATTTTGACTATAAAAAAGTAATTCAAGATGTAATTTTACAATCATTAGATTATGAGAATTGTCCTTATGAGGCAGAGGTAAATGTATTATTAACTGGAAATGATGAAATTCATGAGATTAACTTAGAACAAAGACAAATCGACCGCCCCACCGATGTATTATCATTTCCAATGGTAGATTATTATACTCCAGCAGATTTTTCACATTTAGAAGATGGAGGAGATATTTATTTTCATCCTGAAACAGGAGAGCTTATGCTAGGGGACATTATCATATCAGTGGATAAAGTGTTAGAGCAAGCAGAGGCTTATGGACATTCACAAACAAGAGAATTGGCATTTTTAGTTGCTCATAGTATGCTACACTTAATGGGATATGACCATATGGAAGAAGAGGAACGAATTGATATGGAAAGAAGGCAAGAAGAAATTCTAAATCAATTGGGAATACAACGAGGATAGAAACGAGGAAAGTTATGTCAAAAAGATCAAGAAAAAATAGTTTTATTGTTCAAGGGAGTATCTTAGCAGTTGCATCTATTATGGTACGACTGATCGGTATTATTTATCGAATCCCTATGACATCAATTATAGGAGATAATGGAAATGCCTATTATTCAAGTGCATTTTCCATTTATAATATTTTATTACTATTATCATCATATAGTTTACCAGTTGCAGTATCTAAAATGGTATCTGCTAGACTTGCAAATAAAGAGTATCGTAACATTCAAAGAATTTTACATGGAGCATTGGCATTTGCCTTTGTTGTAGGAACTATCTTTGGCTCATTAACTTATTTTGGTGCAGAATTTATGGCAGATAAAATCGTAAATTTGCCACTTGCGGCAATTCCTTTAAAGACAATGGCTCCTACTGTATTTATTATGGCATTTTTAGGAGTATTTAGAGGATATTATCAAGGAATGAACACAACTGTTCCTACAGCCATTTCCCAAATATTAGAGCAAATTGTAAATGCTATTGTTAGTGTTTGTATGGCTTATGTGTTATCTCATTTTGTAGGAAATAATGTAGATATTGTTAAGGGAAGTCAAGATTATGCAAGTGCTTGGGGAGCTACAGGTGGTACTATAGGTACAGGTGCAGGTGCAGCAGTTGCACTTTTATTCTGTTTATTAATTTATAGTGCTTATAAAAAGACAATACGAAAAAATCTTAGACGAGATCGTCATAGTAATATT
>CAJFOH010000025.1 GCA_904395845.1 uncultured Lachnospiraceae bacterium | reverse complement strand
TTAATAACATTCCACTAGTAAGCAAAATCGGTGCATATTTTACCATTTTCTTTTTCTTCATCTCTTATTATTCTCCATTTCTAATTTTTTGTTCCTTCTTTTATAGTATCTACACTTTGAGAATAGAAGGCAAATTCATGTTTATTGCTATCCCAATTATCTGTTCCATCAAAAGCAGATAAAAAAGATAAAACATGATTTCCAGCAACATCTTTAATTGAAACATTATCTTTACCAATTTTTCCATTAACCTCATCTGGTAATGCATTAGTTTCAAAATCATTTTGATACAAAATACTTTTTGTATTCTTTGCATCAATTACCATTGGTGCAACAATTAATCCAGTTGCTAAAGCTATGGCCACTGGACCTGCTACCTTCTTTTTGTTTTGTTTACCCATAAATTTCCTCCTGAACATTAGTTTTAATTAATTTTTATATATTCAAGCCTTAATTTAATCTGTCATTATGTTTAATTTTATAATTATATTTCTTCCTTGTCAATATATTTTTATATATATTATTCAATTATTTACTTAAATTAATCATTATTTTTATGTATTAAATACAATTTAATAATTAAATGATAAATTAATTTTTATTAATTATAATTAATTTAATTATTCTTTTATAACTATCTTTACCAATCGTTAGAACCCTTTTGAAATATCCACATAAAAAAGACGAAAGTATTTAATACCCTCGTCTTATTTTTTCCACCCATTTTCAATTATAACAGCCTCTACTCACTCTTTTCTAAAAAACTATACTGGGACATGTAAAGCTGATAATATTCTCCTTTTAATTCCATAAGTTGTTCATGAGTGCCTTTTTCTAATATATTTCCTTTATCAACATATAAAATACAGCTAGAATTTTTAATCGTAGAAAGTCTATGAGCAATAATAAAGGATGTTCTTCCCTTTAATAACTGTGCTAAGCCTTGCTGGAGTAGTATTTCCGTTTCTGTATCAATACTAGAGGTTGCCTCATCTAAAATTAAGATTTTAGGATCTGCAAGAAGCGCCCTAGCAAAAGATATTAATTGCCTTTGCCCTTGAGATAACCTGCTTCCTCTTTCATTTACCTGTGTATAGTAGCCATCTTCCATAGCCATAATGAAATCATGGGCACATACTGTTTTTGCTGCCTGAATTACTTGCTCATCTGTAGCTTCCATATTTCCATAACGAATATTGTCCATAATAGTACCTGCAAATATAAAGCTGTCCTGCATCATAACTCCCATTTGTTTTCTTAAAGAGGCTATCGTTACAGTATTAATGTCAATTCCATCAATTCTTATACTTCCTGAATCAATATTATAAAAACGGCTAATTAAGTTTACAATCGTTGTTTTACCAGCACCTGTAGGACCTACAATTGCATAACTTTCTCCAATATTTGCCTTGAAGTTGATATCATTTAAAATTTTCACACCATCATCATAGCTAAAATCTACATGTTCAAATACAACCTCACCTTTTATTAGTGGCATTTCTACTGCCCCTTCTGCATCTGTTACATTGACTGGCTCATCTATGGTCTCAAAAATACGTTCTAAGTAAGATATAGCTGTCAATACAGAGTTATAAAAGGATGCTAAAGTATTAATTGGCTGCCAAAATCGACCAATATAACTTGTAAATGCAATTAATGTACCTGCAGTAATCGAAACACTTCCTTCCATTATCCAATTTACCCCTAGTACAAAGATTGCCACAGTAGTCAATACAGAAAGAATATCTACCGTTGGTGATAGCATAAAGTTGTACTTAATTACACTAAGCCATGCTTTTTTATATTCTCCACTTAGACGATTAAAAATTTCTGTATTTTTTTCTTCTCTAACAAATGCCTGTGTTACTCGTATCCCATTAATACTTTCTGCTATGTAAGCATTTAGATTGGATTGCTTATTGCTTGCTAATTGCCATCCTTTTCTTTGTCTTTTCTTAACAAACAAAATAATAGCAATAAGAATTGGTAACCCACACATACAAACAAGAGTCAATTTTACATCTAAAAACAACATAAAAAATAAAATAAAAAATAGGCTACAAAGATCAGTTACTGTATTTACAATCCCATTGGATAATAAATCACTTAGGTTATTCACATAATTGACTACGCGAACTTGTATTTTACCATGTGGTCTACTATCATAATAGGAAAATGGTAGTCGTTGTAACTGTTCAAACAGTTCACTACGAAGGGAATGGATAACTCCCTGCCCAATCTCATTAGTCAGTTTTATTTTGATTTTTAAAATCCAACAAACAATTATAATAATTAATAATGTATATCCACTAATCCTAATAATCTGATTCATATCCTTATTTGGAATACAAACATCCATTACTTCTTTTACAAATAGAGGAATTACCATAGTTAATGCACTAGAAAATAACATTAATACAATTGTAAGTATAAGCTTTTTTCTATATGGACCTACATATTTTAACAAACGTAATAATTGATGGATATCAAACTTCGTTTCTAGGCTTTCATCTACATCATATTTATTTCTAGCCATTATTTATCCCTCCTCTCTTTTTATCATGGGCTTTTTCAAATTGATCAAATTCGCCATACTGATGATTAAATACAGTATAATAATATCCTTTTTGTGCCAATAAACTTTCATGATTTCCTCGTTCAACAATGCGACCATTCTCTAACACAAAAATTTGGTCAGCACTCATAATAGAAGAAATACGATGGGCAATAATAAATACGGTTCGATTATTAGCAACCTGTTTTAATTCCTTTTGAATTTGAGATTCTGTTTCCATATCAATAGCAGAAGTTGTATCATCTAAAATAATAATAGATGGATCTTTTAAAATGGCACGAGCTAGAGATATTCTTTGTTTTTGACCGCCTGATAATCCCATTCCTCGTTCTCCAACAATGGTATCATAGCCATCTTCCGTTTTCATAATAAAATCATGAGCATTGGCTATTTTTGCAGCCTTCACCACTTCCTCAAAGGAACAGTTTGGATTTCCATAGGCAATGTTTCCTTCAATGGTATCTGAGAATAAAAATACGTCTTGCATGGCAATCCCTATATTCCCTCTAAGAGTATTTAAGTTTAAATCCTTTACGTTTACACCATCGATGAAAACCCCACCTTTTGTTACATCATAAAAACGGCAAATCAAATTGATAAGTGTAGACTTTCCTGAACCTGTTGCCCCTATAATACCAACTGTTTGCCCTGGTTCTACCTTAAAGTTAATATCTCTTAAAATTACATCATCAAAGGCAAAATAGTCCACATCTCTAAACTCTATGCTACCCTTAAAACGCCTTTTTTTCACTGGCTCATCTGGTTCTTTAATCTGAGGTTCTTCCACATAAGTAGCATAAATCTTTTCAATAGAAGTAAAAAATCTTTGGATATCATTAATAATCCACCCTGCTTGACGAAGTGGGGAATTTAACATCCATAAGTATCCATTTACAGTAACCCACTTTCCTATGGTCATTTCTCCATGGATTACCATATATCCACCTACAACCATAAGTATAATAGTTAATAAGTTTGATAAAAATTCGTAAATAGGAATATATTTTTGAAATACATTAGATGCTTCTATTTGGGAATCTCTATAAGCATCATTTTCTTTATTAAATTTCTCTGTTTCATAATCTTCCTTTGCAAATGCCTTTACTACACGATTACCACTAATATTTTCCTGTGCAAATGCATTTAAACTAGAGAAACATTGTCTAATATTAGTAAATGCTGGTTTTATATGCTTAGACTGACTCAAAGTTATGTATAAAGTAAATGGAAGCACGATTAACATACAAAGTGCTAGCTTTACATTTACTGTAAATATCATGAAAAGTGCTAATAAAAAGATAAAAACATTTTCCGTTGTAAAATACATAACAAAAGATACAAAATGTCGAACTGCATCCATATCCCCTGTTTGCCTAGACATTAAATCTCCAGTCCTATTATTGTTATAAAAACCAAAATCCGCCTCCATTAATCGCTTATAAACAGCCTCTCTAATTGCATAAATTGTTTCTTGAGATGCTTTTTCAAAGTCCATGAGAAATATAAACCTTATACCAGCCCTTCCTACTGTTGTTATAACTAAAATTGCTAGCAGTGCTGGAAGAATTGTATATTCTCCACCCTTAATAACTCTATCTACGATTACCCCTGAAATATAAGGATTGATAATCATTAAAATAGAAGCTATTACAACAAGTATCAAACCGAAAATGATTTTAAAACGATACTTTTTTAAGAATGATAAAAACCACTGAAATGCTGTCATAGTACCTCCTCTTTCTTTTCACAGGTTTTATTTTTAGATAATTGATATTATAGCAATACTTATTAAAATTGAAATGTACATTTACTGCTAAATGATGTACATTTACAACTTGATAAAGGACAAAAATAACTTATACATTTTCAGATAAATGTCTTTGTATAGAAATACTAGTTTTACCCATTACAATCCCAATTTTTTATTTTTATTTTTTCAAATTACCCTTTACTATCTTACTTAATATGTAGTAATATACCCTATAATACATATAAATTTTTTTCTTTAAACATACATTTTATGGGAGGTAAAAACAAGATGAGTTATGATATCACTTATTCAGACTTAAATCCAACTCTCTTGTTTGCTGGAAAGCAATATGCAACAGGACAACGAGAGTCCCACAAGCACGATAGAACAGAAATTCTATGTATTTTATCTGGAAATCAACATATGGAGGTTAACGGAACAATCTATCCTGTTTCCTCAGGCGATATTATAATTTTAAACCCTGGAACTATGCATCACACCATTATTAATGAGGTTGATCCAGCTTTAGTTTTTTTTACAGGATTTACTAATTTCCATTTTAAAGATATGCCACCAAATTCTATCATTTTACCTGATAATTCAGCTATTTTACATACGGATTTTCAGTTTCGACAAGATATTTTTAGACTTTGTTTTGATATGGTTGCAGAACGGTATTCCAATCAGGTTGGGCAATATTTTATGCAAAAATCCTATTTAATTCAATTACTTTTACTTGTTATAAGACACATTAAAGAATGTCCAAAGGAACATCCCTTTGCTACATCCTTTGAAACCTATCATAAAACATATGTAGTAAAGGAGATTAGAACCTATTTAAATAATCATTATTCAGAAAAGATTTCTTTAGATTTAATTGCTAAAAATATGTATTTAAGTTCTGCATATATTTCTAAAATATTTAAGGAGGAAACTGGAGAAACGCCTATTAATTATTTGATTAAGCTTCGCTTAGAAAAAGCAAAGGAGCAACTAGAAACAATGCCACAAGAAAGTGTAAAAACTGTTTCCACCAATGTAGGATATGAAGATGTGTACTATTTTAGTAAACTCTTTAAAAAATATTATGGTATGTCACCACTAAATTATAGAATCAATCATAGGAAAATTGGATAATAAAAATACCTTTTACACATCTACAAAAATAAGAAGCCTCCCAAGAGGCTTCTTACTCTCACTACATTCTTATGTTTTCTTATGTTTTCTCTTATTTCCTAGCAAATCTCTGCCCCTGCTGGCATCTTCTTTTCTGGTACCATAAGAGCTAATTCTCCGTTTTCATCTTCTGCACATAAAATCATACCTTCACTTACTACACCTGCAAGTTTTGCTGGCTTTAAGTTTACTAAAACCATAACTTTCTTTCCTACCATCTGTTCCGGTGTATAGTATGCTTTAATTCCTGACACGATTTGCTTTACTTCACTTCCAATTTTCACTTGAGAGCAAAGAAGTTTCTTTGATTTTTTCACTTCTTCACAAGCAATAATTTCTCCTACTTGGAATTGCATTTTCATAAAATCATCGT
>CAJFOH010000024.1 GCA_904395845.1 uncultured Lachnospiraceae bacterium | reverse complement strand
ATTGAACAAGGATTTAAAAATGCTATTTCAGGTGCAGATAGAGCATTAGTTGTAACGACACCAGAAGTATCTGCTATTCGTGATGCAGACAGAATTATTGGTTTATTAGAAGCTAATGAAATGAAAAAAATCGAATTGATTGTCAATCGTATTCGTATGGATATGGTAAAGCGTGGAGATATGATGTCTATTAATGACGTTGTTGATATTTTGGCCATTGATTTAATAGGAGCAGTTCCAGATGATGAAAATATTGTAGTTTCTACCAATAATGGAGAACCATTAGTTGGAAGTAACTGTTTAGCAGGAAAAGCATTTGCAAATATTTGTAAGCGAATTACTGGTGAAAATGTTCCAATGTTAAATTTAGAAGAAAATGTTGGATTCTTTGGTAAGTTATCTGCTTTTTTCAAAAAGGCTTAAGTAGAAGGAGGAACAGAAGATGAGTATTTTTGACGTATTTGGCAAAAAGAAATCAGGAAATGTTGCAAAAGATAGATTAAAACTATTGCTCGTTTCTGAACGTGCAGATTGTTCTCCTGAAATTATGGAAATGATAAAAAATGATATTATTAAAGTAATATCAAAATATTTAGAAATTGATACAGAAGGATTGGATATTCAAATTACAAAAAGTGATATGGAAGGAGAAAATCCTGCATCACCTGCCTTATATGCAAATATTCCAATTCGTGGGAGAAGACATACTGACTCTCCTATAAAACAGTAAATACTTTATCAGAATTGTAAAAGAAAACTACACATTACAAGAAAAGTATAAGGTATTTGAGAATTAAGATTGATAGGTGTGGTTATGTTACAAAACAAAAAAAAAATTCCGTATAAAATTGGTAATTACAATTTTTTGTTAGTTGCCTATACATTAATATTAAGCACCATAGGCTTTTTTATGGTATATAGTGCTACTTCAGATATTGTATTTGAAAGTGGACTGACTATTTATGCGAAACAATTAATCGGTATTATCCTCGGTATTATTTGCATGGTTTCGCTATCTTTGATAGACTATAAAGTAGTATTAAAATTTTCTTGGATATGGTATATTGGAAATATTTTAGTACTTTTATATGTTCGATATTTTTCGCCAATTGAATTAAAAGGAGCAAAACGTTGGATAAGTCTTCCTGGATTTGGAACAATACAACCATCAGAGTTTTCAAAAATAGTACTAATCATAACATACGCTGTATTTTTAACAAAAGTACGAGATAAAATAAATAAAGTGTCATATTTAGTATTAGCTGGTGTTATTGGTGCTCCTCCTATATTGCTCATTTTATTACAACCAAACCTATCTACTACGATTGTATGTTGTTCCATTGTGGCATTTATGATATTTATGGCTGGAATAAGTTATAAATGGGTAATTGGAGTGCTTGGAACTGGCATTGTATCTGTAGTAGGAGTAGTTTTTTTAACATTACGTGGTTTTCATATTTTAAAGCCACATCAGATTGAACGAATTGTTGCATTTATGGAGCCAGAGAAATATCCCAATTTGACCTACCAACAACGATTTTCTGTTATGGCTATTGCTGGAGGAAAATTAAATGGAAAAGGACTAAACAACAATACCTTTGATTCCGTTAAAAATGGCAACTTTTTATCAGAAGAACAAGGAGATTTTATATGGGCTGTTGTTGGTGAAGAACTTGGCTTTATTGGTTGTTGTGTCATTATTATATTAATTGGATTGGTTGTAATTGAGTGTTTGAAGATTGCAAAGTCTTCCAAAGATTTCTCAGGTCGCTTAGTGGCAGGAGGAATTGCTACATTATTTGCGATTCAAAGTTTTGTTAATATTGGTGTGGCAACGCTTATTTTGCCAAATACAGGTATTCCATTGCCATTTATAAGCTCTGGACTCAGTTCATTATTAAGCTCATTTATATGTATTGGACTGGTATTAAATATTGGTTTACAACGTAGAAAATAAACACAAATGAAAGGAGGCACTCTATGAATATAGGATTTATGGCCCATGACGCAAAGAAAAAGTTAATGCAAAACTTTTGCATTGCTTATAGAAATATTTTTAGTAAGCATCAATTATATGCAACAGGGACAACGGGACGTTTAATAGAGGAAGTGACAAATTTACACATTCATAAGTTTTTAGCAGGACATCTTGGTGGAGAACAACAATTAGCAGCTCAAATTGAGCATAATGATATTGATTTAGTAATATTTTTAAGAGACCCAGCCACAAGAAAGAAGCATGAACCTGATATTACAAATATTATTCGTTTGTGTGATAAGCATAGCATTCCATTGGCTACTAATTTAGCGACTGCTGAGATGCTCGTAAAATCTTTAGAACGTGGCGATCTAGAATGGAGAGAGGCATATAAATGAGAAAAAGCATATTAAAAAAAGGCATTAGTATTGCTTTAATATGTGCTAGTATAACATCTCTTGTTGGTTGTAGTAGTATTAGCTATTTAAGTCCATTTGATAGCAAACAATCAAGCCTTTTTTCCTTAAAGAGAGGAGAAGACTTATATGTAAGTAATTCTTTAGCCTCTGATTTATGTGTTATTTTAGACGAAGATAAGTTTAATAGCAATGATATTCAAGCAACAGGAGCAGGATTATTTAATATTACAAGCAAAGAAACATTATATAGCAAAAATGCTTTTATGAAACTTGCTCCTGCCAGTTTAACTAAGATTATGACTGCATTAGTTGCCTTAAAATATGGAAACTTGGAAGATGAAGTAACAGTGGGAAATGAGGTTGTAATTACAGAGCCAGATGCTTGGTTATGTAAGATAGCACCTGGGGATACGTTTACTTTAGAACAGTTAATAAATGCTATGTTAGTATATTCAGGAAATGATATGGCAGCTGCCATTGCAGTGCATATTTCAGGTAGTATTAGTGAATTTACAAAGTTAATGAATCAAGAAGCAAAAGCATTAGGGGCAACAGGAAGTAACTTTATGAATCCACATGGCTTAGATCAGGAAATGCACTATTCCACTGTTTATGATATGTATTTAATATTTAATGAGTGCTTAAAGTATGAAAAGTTTACAGAGATGATAAGACAAAAATCCTATACTTGTACTTATAAAAGTTCAAATGGAGAGGAGATTACTGCTACTTGGAGGAATACCAATGGGTATTTTACTACAGATATATCTGCTCCAGAGGGAGTTTATGTAGTAGGTGGTAAAACAGGAAATACACAAAATGCAGGAAGATGCTTAGTGCTATTATCTGAATCGGAACAAGGTGCTTCGTATGTATCTGTAATTTTTAATGCACAGGATTATAATATGTTATATGAACAAATGAATGTTTTATTGGAAAAAATAAAATAGAAGGAGCAATTTGCTCCTTCTATTTGTTAGTTATCTTCAGAAGTTCCAATTCGTCCAAAAAGACTAATTAAATAAAGACCACAGATACCTACTACTGCATATACAATTCTGCTAAGTAATGTCATATCACCTAGTAGCCATGCAACTAAATCAAATCGAAAGAAACCGATTAACCCCCAGTTGATAGCACCAATAATTGTAATAATAAGTGCTGTGTAATCAAATGCTTTGGAATTCATTGTAAACACCTATCCTTTCATAAAGATTCAACTTATTCGATAATATAGTTGTCTTATATTATTATGTATAGATTTTAAAAAAATATTATAAAAATTTTTCATAGAGAAAAAATAAATTACTATATTTTTGGAATTCTACTTTTCATATAGAGAAAAACCATTTATAATTAAGTAAAAAAAGAAGAATCAAAGGAAGAGAAACATATAGTTGGAGGTAATATGAGTCAGAAAAAACGTCAAATAAGAAAAAAATATCGAAAAAAATCCAACAATTTTTCGATTACAACTATTCTTTTTTTAGGAATTGCAATATATTTGTCCGTACATACCATTGGATACTTAACGAAAGAAAAGGTTCGTATTTTTGAAGTAGAAGCAGCAGAAAAATATTCTTCCAGTCCAACTTATACAGGAGTAATTAGTAGAGAAGAAACTATTTATACCACAGAAAATGCTGGATATATTAACTACTACATTAGAGAAGGAAAGAAAGCAAGTGTCGGAAATACTGTTTATACTTTGGATCAAACAGGGCAATTTGCTAATATGTTAGCTGATACACTAGGAGATATCCAATCACTATCCAAAGAAAATTTAAAAAAAATAAAAGAAGATATGATACGTTTTAGTTCTTCTTTCGATCCTATGTATTTTAAAGAAATTTATGATGAAAAAAATAATTTATCAGTTTCTCTTATTGATTCTTTGAATATGACTGCTTTGGAGAATCTAGGTCATACAGTAGATACCTCCTCTTTTCAAAAAATATCTACCGATAAGAGTGGCTTAATTGTGTATCGAAGTGATAACTACGAGGGAATACAGCCAGAGGAAGTAACATTAAAAACATTTGATAAGAAAAATTACTCTAGTACTGTCTACCAAGCAGGTGAATTAAGGGAAGCCAATTCTTTTGCATATAAGTTAGTAAAAGATGATACTTGGACCATTACATTTCCTTTATCAGAAGAAGATATGTTATCTTATAACGATAAAACAAAGTTATCCATTTATTTAAAAGATATTGATGTAACAACAACTGGAAATTTTTCAACATTTAAAGCATCTGATGGAACAACTATGGGAAAGATTGAATTAATCAAATATGGTTCTTCCTATTGTGAATCTAGGTTTGTAGATTTTACTATTACAGAAAAGGATGTTTATGGAATTAAAGTTCCAAAAACGTCTGTTGTAAGTAAAAGCTTTTATACCATTCCAAAGGAATATATAACAAAAGGTGGTAATAATAACAAGCAAGGAGTAAATAAAGAAGTAATTGATAGTAATGGAAATACAACGATTGTTTTTGTGCCAGTGTCTATTTTTGAAACTACTGATACAGAATATTATATTGATTCTTCTGAAATTCAGTCTGGGGATGTGCTTATACGAGCTGACTCACAAGATAAATATCAAATTAGTGTATCAGCCCCTCTAGATGGTGTATATAATGCAAACAAAGGATATAGTATCTTTCGACGTGTAGAAATTTTGGCTGAAACAAAAGATAAAGAATACTATATTGTAAGTCCTTCTACAAAGTATGGGATCGAACCTTATGATCACATTGTGTTAAATAGTGAATTTGTAGTAGAAAATCAATCCTTGTATTAAATTAATAGATAAGAGGATGGGAAAGAAAAGGTATAGATTTTATAGTAGGTGATAAAATGATAAAAGAAAATATAGAAAAAATCAAAAAAATAGTTGATTCTACCTGTCAGGATGAAAATAGAAAGAATACAATTACATTAGTGGCAGTTAGTAAAACAAAGCCAGTAGAGCAACTAATGGAAGCATATAATAGTGGGCAACGTATTTTTGGAGAAAACAAAGTACAAGAACTATGTAAAAAACAGGAAGTAATGCCAAAAGATATTGAGTGGCATATGATTGGTCATTTACAAAGAAATAAAGTTAAGTATTTAGTTCCATTTGTTTCGTTAATTCATTCCGTAGATAGTCTACGATTGGCGGAAGAAATTTCTAAAGAAGCAAGTAAAATTGGCAGAACAATTCCTATATTGATAGAAGTTAATATAGCAAGGGAAGAAAGTAAGCATGGCTTATTTGAAGAAGACGTGGTCAACGTTATTGAAAATATTGCCAAATTGCCTTATGTTTCCATTCAGGGATTAATGACAATTGCTCCCTTTACAGAAAAACCAGAAGAAAATAGAATATATTTTAAAAAAATGTATCAATTATATGTTGACATTCAGAATAAAAACATACATAATGTAGATATGAAAATATTGTCTATGGGAATGACAAACGATTATGAAGTTGCCATTCGTGAAGGTTCTACTATGATTCGCGTGGGAACAGGCATT
>CAJFOH010000023.1 GCA_904395845.1 uncultured Lachnospiraceae bacterium | reverse complement strand
CCATTTCGTGCCATAATTCTCTCTTTTTGTAATTCTTCTGAAATAGTCATAAAAATAGTATAATCATAAAAAGAACGAAATTCTGGTCGCATACAATATACACCTTCAATAATTGTAACCATTTTTTTATGAATTATAGTAGGTGAACTAGAAAATCCCATATGAGAACATTCAAACGGATAATAAGAAAAATGAGAAATGCAATCCTCATTTAACTGTTTTAAAGGAAGTAACACCTGATTTAAAAATCGTTCATAGTGAATGTTTCCACCAGGTTGCTCTAATCGTTCTTTTGTCCTTAATTCTAATGGTAGAAAAAAGTCGTCCATAGAAATTACATTACAGGAAATAGAATTTTTTTCCAAATAGTGTTGTAACCAATTGGCTAGTGTAGTTTTTCCACTACCACAAAAACCATCAATGGCAATAACAATAGGGGTTTCATTTACATTTGTAAATAATTGTTCAGGTATCATCATAAAAGTATCCTTTACTTTATAATATGGCTTTTTCTAAGTGCAATTACGATTGGTGGAATAATAAGAATGTGGCAAACAATACCAGGAATTGCATTAAAAAAAGCACCAGATAAAAATAGTTCAAAAGTAAATGCTTTTCCTTGTAATTGGAATAAGAATAAGGAAGCAAATCCCCACACAACACGCCCAGCAATCATAGATAAAATAAGTGCTACATATAAACAAATGGCCTTTTTTGGTAGTCTATGATAGAGAAAACCAGAAATTGCTCCATAAGTAGCCATTTCAAAAGCCATACTTAAACCAGTTGGCATAATCGGTGGAATACCATTAATCATATACCCTAAAAATGGAGCAAGAAATCCAATTAGACATCCGTATGGTGCTCCACAAATAAAACCACAAATAAGAACAGGGATATGCATTGGCGATAAAGCTTTTCCAATCTGAGGAATATGTCCAGTAAAATACGGTAAAATAATGCAAAGAGATAAAAATATCCCAGAAATGATAAGTTTTTTTAATGAAATCTGTTTCATAATATCCTCCTATATTCAAATCTTTAAGTGTAATAACATGGTATCTCTAAAAAAGAGTAGTAATATTATACCATAGGAAGTAAAAAATGTCATTTTTTATTAAATAATTATAAAGAAACTTGTGTCAGAAAAGAAACTTGATATAATACTGTTATAGAAAGACAACCATATTTTTCTAGATATAAGTTTCACTGTTACGTATTAGGATATAAAGTGTAAAAAATACAATATATGAGATAAGGAGATAGGCGATGGTAATGGATATAGAAACGTCATTTCTTAGCTAGATCATAATTAATAACTTAGAAAAATAGCAGGTTTAGAATGAAAAAAAAGAAGGAGGGAAAAATGGAAGAAAAAGTGTTAGAATTTTTACCATTTTGGTCCAATTTAAGTATAAATCAGAAAGAAAAATTAATTCAAGGAAGTAGAAAGGTTAGTTATAAAGCAGGTGATTTGATTTATAGTCCAGCAAAGGATTGTTTAGGAATGTTATTTGTGCAAGAAGGAGTGTTACACACCTATTTAATGTCAGAAGATGATAGGAGAGTTAACATTTTTCGTTTGCGAGATGGAGACGTAAGTATTTTATCAATGTCATGTATTTTTCCTACAATTACATTTGATGTGGAAATTGAAGCAGAAACCGATTGTCAAGTGTTATTACTTCCAACTTCTGTGTTAGCTTCCTTGCGAAAAGAAAATATTTATGTAGAAAACTATATGTATAAAATTATTACGGAAACATTTTCTAGTGCTATTGAAGTAATGAAACAGTTTATGTTTTTAACATTAGAGCAACGAGTGGCTACATTTTTAATTGATGAGTCAGTAGCACAAAAAACACTAGAAATAAAAACAACACAAGAGAAACTAGCCAATACGATTGGTAGTGCTAGGGAAGCAGTTGCAAGAGTATTAAAACAACTAGCAGCAAAAGGAATCATAAAAATTCATAGAGGTTGTATTTCCATTGAAAAGAAATGTGAATTATACCATATTATTCAATAACAAATAGAAAAAGGTATCTACTAAGATAGAAAATAACATTGCTAATTTAGTGAAGTAGCAAGTTAGTTCTAATGAATAGATACCTTTTTTATATAATGAGAATCAACGAAAACAAAATTATTTTGCTAATAACGCTTTTAATTGTTCTTCTGTTTGAACACCAACTGCAGATGCTGTAATTTCACCATTCTTAAATACTAATACAGTAGGAATAGTCATAATACCATAACGTTCTGCTAATGCTTGGTTGTCATCAACATTTACTTTTCCAACTTTAAATCCGTTAGCTGTTTCAGCAAATTTTTCGATTGTAGGTAAGAACATTTTACAAGGTCCACACCATTCAGCCCAAAAATCAACTAATACAGGTACGTCAGATTTTAATACTTCTTGTTCAAAATTTTCTGTTGTGTAAATATTTGCCATAATAAAGACCTCCTAATAGTAAAACAAAAATTTGTTGTTATCATATGTCTTTTTGTTAACATATAAAAAATAACTGTGGATATTGTAACAAAAAATTATGCCTTATTCTGTAACAAAGTTACATTGCTTCATTGGCTATGGTTGGTTTAATGTGGTCTGTTTTTAATTATTGCTATTGCAATTAAATGCCATAAGAATTTGTAAGAGGGTCCTTAAACAAAAAGAAGGTAGGTGGATAAAACGTAAAAATAATAAACATAAGAAAGAGAATGAGATAAAGGCTTCCAACAATAATAAATAATACATTGGAGGAATGAGCCGGTTTGTTATAGAAAAATTTACTCATATACCAAAAAATAATTACAGCAATAACAAAAATTAAAATATCAATTACGATAAAGTCACGTCCTACAATTGCTTTGTAAGAGTAAAATAAAATAGGTATGCTAATCAGTCCTAAAAATAAGGCTAATATTCGACTTGTTAAAAAATCATAATTTTTGTCATTTTTAAAAAACTCATACAGCGTAAGTATAGTAGCAGGAAAAAATAAAAGTTTTAAGTGTTCCCATGTACTTTCATTAACAGGTACAAACCAAGCGATGAGTCGGCTTTCATTGAGCCAATCATATAAAAAATGAAAGGCAGAGCCAGTAATAACTAAAAATAAAATAGAAAAAATATCTTTTTTTGATAAAGAAAAAATAGGTGATTTTGTTGTCATAATAAAGCCCTCGCATTTATTGTATCTATAAAATAGTATGCACCATTTAGGAAAACTTATTACAGAAAATACATAACTAAAAGTTATAGTGAACTATTACGAATTGGTATAGCAGGAATATGGTGATTTCATTGACAAATATTACCTACATTGATATGATGAAAAGAACAAAAGCTTGCCCGTTAGGGTGCTTTTTTATAGGTGAAAAGAGGGGATATTATGGGAAACATTATTCTTTCTATTTTAGTAGATAATCAAGCAGGAGTTCTTAGTAGAATTTCAGGATTATTTAGTCGGAGAGGATACAATATAGAAAGCTTGACAGCTAGTGTTATCGAAGGAAATCGTACTAGAATTACATTAGTAGCTACTGGAGAAAAAGAAGAATTAAGTCAAATTGAACGACAAGTAAGTAAATTAGTAGATGTGATTGAGGTAAAAGAATTGCCAGTCCAAACATCTGTTTGCAGAGAACTTATTTTAGTCAAAGTTCAAGTGCTACCAGAAGATAGAGCTCAAATTATATCCATTGCAGATATTTTTCGAGCAAAAATAGTGGATGTATCAGTAGATACTATGATTTTAGAGTTGACAGATGACAAAGATAAAGTGGAAAATTGTTTGCGTCTTTTAGAGGCATTTACAATAAAAGAATTAGTTCGAACTGGAATAACTGGTTTGCTAAGAGATAGTAGTAACTTATAAAAGTTACAAATTAGAGTATGGAGGAAAAAGTGATGGCAAAAATTTATTATCAAAAAGATTGTAATCTTTCCTTATTAGAAGGAAAAACAATTGCAGTAATTGGATATGGAAGTCAAGGACATGCACATGCGTTAAATGCAAAGGAATCAGGGTGTCATGTAATTATAGGCTTATATGAAGGATCAAAATCTTGGAAAAAGGCAGAAGAAGCTGGATTTGAAGTATATACAGCAGCTGAAGCAGCTAAAAAAGCAGATATTATTATGATTTTAATTAATGATGAAAAGCAAGCAAAGATGTATTATGAAAGTATTGAACCAAACTTAGAAGAAGGAAATATGTTAATGTTTGCTCATGGATTTGCAATTCATTTTGGTCAAATCGTACCACCAAAGAATGTAGACGTTGTTATGATTGCTCCAAAAGGACCAGGACATACAGTAAGAAGTACTTATGAAGAAGGAAAAGGTGTTCCATGTTTAATCGCAGTTTATCAAGATTCAACAGGAAAAGCCCATGAAAAAGGTCTTGCATACGCATTAGCTATTGGTGGAGCAAGAGCTGGTGTTCTTGAAACTACATTCCGTCAAGAAACAGAAACTGACCTTTTTGGTGAGCAAGCGGTATTATGTGGTGGAGTTACTGCTCTTATGAAAGCTGGATTTGAAGTGTTAGTAGAAGCAGGCTATGAACCAGAAAGTGCATATTTTGAATGTATTCATGAAATGAAATTAATCGTTGATTTAATTTATGAAAGTGGTTTTGCAGGAATGAGATATTCCATTTCAAATACTGCTGAATATGGGGACTATATTACAGGTCCTAAGATAATTACAGAAGACACAAAAAATGCTATGCGACAAGTATTAAAAGATATCCAAGAAGGTATTTTTGCGAAAAACTGGTTATTAGAAAATCAAGTAGGATGCACAAGTTTCCATGCAATGAGAAGACAAGGAGCAGAGCATGAACTTGAAACAGTTGGAGCAGAGCTTCGTCAATTAATGAGCTGGAATGATAAGAAGAAATTAATCGAAAATTAATATAAGACAATAAAAATAAAATCATAGTTATTAAAAAGCCTATTACAAGTATGCAACAAAACATGAATACTTGTAGTTGGCTTTTTTATTGTAAAAATCATTGAAAATGAATATATAGTTTAAACTTTTATAAGATTTTTTATAGAAATGAATATTGTATAGTTGCTATGGATTTGATATACTAGGAGAGAAAATAAATTAAAAATAAGGTAAAAATAAAGTAGAAACAAAGAGGTGGTTTTATGCCAAAGAATAAGAAGAAAAAGATTGTTAAAATAGAATTTAATAAGAAAAAAGAAGAAAATAAAAAACATGAGTTAGTATATTTATCAAAAGAAGTGATATCTGCTCATATATTAGCAAAGGCATTTGAAGCATTAGATACAGAGGTAGAACTGTGGAATGATTTAGGAATTATTGAAGTTGTTAAGGATAAGATGATATTAGATATCACTTGGTTTGATGAAGGATTTGAGCATGAGGAAGATATTAAGTTTATACAAGAAAATGGTTTATCTTCTTGCTTTACAGTACATGTTACAGATGAATGTACCGATAAGTTGTATGATTTATTTGAACAAATTACAAAACAATTTGGTGGTATTTTATGTGAAGATAGCGAAGATTTTACCCCAATTTTAGTAGGACAACTTTAGAATAAACGTATAGAGGAGAAAATTATGTTTGAGGAAAATGAAAAGAATTTAGATAGAAAAGAATTAGATAAAGAAAATTTAGATAAAGAACATCTAAATAAAGAACATTTAAATGAAGAAACTTTAGTAGAAGACGCTAACCAGTTCCAAGATAATTCCAAAGAATCTAGCGATTCCAAAGAATTTAATTCCAAAGAATCTAATGATTCTTATGAAAAGGTGTGCTATGTATGTCGCAGACCAGAAAGTAAAGCAGGAAAGATGATTTCTATGTTGGGCAATATAGAAATTTGTAATGATTGTATGCAACGTGCATTTGACCAAGTAGAAAAAAGTGGTTTTTCATACCCACCAATGATGGGAATGGCATTTCCACCAAATATGAATATAAAAGATTTTGATATGGAACAGCTTTCTGATATGATTCCTAATCGACAAAGAGTAAAAAAGAAAAAGCCAAAAGATGAAAAAGAAGTGAAAAAAGAATTTGATATTCGTTCTATTCCAGCACCACATAAAATCAATGCAAAGTTAAATGAATTTGTGGTAGGACAGGACTTTGCGAAAAAAGTGATTTCCGTTGGAGTATATAATCACTATAAACGAGTAGGTGCAGGAAATGAAGATGGAATAGAGATTGAAAAGTCTAATATGCTAATGATTGGACCAACAGGTAGTGGAAAAACATTTTTAGTAAGAACACTAGCACGTTTATTAGATGTACCACTTGCCATTGCCGATGCAACCTCTTTAACTGAGGCAGGATACATAGGAGATGATATTGAAAGTGTAGTTTCCAAATTATTAGCAGCAGCGGATAATGATGTAGAACGAGCAGAGCATGGGATTATCTTTATTGATGAAATTGATAAGTTAGCTAAGAAGAAAAGTACAAGCCATAGAGATGTTAGTGGAGAAAGTGTACAGCAAGGGTTATTAAAGTTGTTAGAAGGCTCAACCATAGAAGTTCCAGTAGGGGCAAACAGTAAAAATGCTATGGTACCACTTGCAACTATTGATACTAGCAATATTTTATTTATTTGTGGTGGTGCCTTCCCAGAACTTGAAAATATTATTAAAGAACGTTTAACAAAAACATCTTCAATGGGATTTCGTGCTGATTTAAAAGATAAATACGATAATGACAAAGATATTTTAAAGCAAGTAGAAGTAGAAGATTTAAGAAATTTTGGATTAGTTCCAGAGTTTATTGGTCGTTTACCAATTGTATTTACGTTAGATGCAATGAATAAGGATATGCTTGTAAAAGTATTAAAAGAACCAAAAAATG
>CAJFOH010000022.1 GCA_904395845.1 uncultured Lachnospiraceae bacterium | reverse complement strand
TTGGCACCAACACCAGCAGTTGGAGATAGTGTTGCAGAGATTTTACAAGAAATCGGATTAGAAATGGTAGGTGCACCAGGAACAACAGCAGCACTTGCTATGTTAAATGACCAAGTGAAAAAAGGTGGTGTTATGGCATCTTCCTATGTAGGAGGACTTAGTGGAGCATTTATTCCAGTAAGTGAAGATCAAGGAATGATAGATGCAGTAGTTGCAGGTGCATTAACATTAGAAAAGTTAGAAGCAATGACTTGTGTTTGCTCTGTTGGTCTTGATATGATTGCAATTCCAGGAGATACAAAGGCAACTACTATTTCAGGTATTATTGCCGATGAATCTGCTATTGGTATGATTAATCAAAAGACAACAGCAGTTCGTATTATTCCAGTTATAGGGAAAGAAGTAGGTGATACGGTAGAATTTGGTGGTTTATTAGGATACGCACCAATTATGCCAGTAAATGAAAGCTGCTGTGAACGTTTTGTCACTAGAGGTGGTAGAATTCCAGCTCCAATTCATAGTTTTAAAAATTAGGATGATAGCATTGTTTTATAATAAGCTAGAAAAATAAGTAGAATAGTCTTATTGGGTGAGATTCATCTATAAGGCTATTTTACTTATACTAAGTTAGAAATAAAAGTATTGATTTGCTACTTTTGTAGCTATTTATTTAGAAATAAGAGAAAAAAATTTGTTAGAACGATTTCAGTAATTAAGTAATGAAAGGATATATGGTTATGAATATGATTGTTGCCGTTGATAATAATTGGGCAATTGGATATAAAGGAGATTTGTTAGTAAAAATTCCAGCGGATCAACAATTTTTTCGTGAACAGACAACAGGGAAAATTGTGATTATGGGGAGAAAAACGTTAGAAAGTTTCCCAAATGGTATGCCATTACCAAAGAGAACCAATATTGTTTTAACAAGAGATAAGGACTTTTCGGTAAAAGGTGCTATTGTAGTACATTCTATACAAGAAGTATTAAATCTACTTCGGGGAAAGAAAAAATCAGATATTTATGTAATAGGTGGAGAAAGCATTTATAAGGCATTTCTACCTTATGCGGATACCATACATTTGACAAAAATTAATTATGAATATGAGGCAGATACTTATTTTCCAAATTTGGAACAATATCCTGAATGGATATTAGTTGGAAAGAGTGAAGAACAGACATATTTTGATTTAGAATATTACTTTCATCTGTATAAGAGAAAAAAGGAAAAAAGGATATAAAAGTAAGTTCTCCTTAGGTAAATATATCCTATATTTATAGTTGCTATAACAAAAAAACATTATGTTCTGGAAACAGACAAGCAATATAGTATTGACATTATAGAAAAAACAAGGAATAATAAAAGAAAATTGTTAGATTAGGGGGCATTATTATGTTACATATACGATATGAATTGACACAAAATCCAAAGAAAAAGCCAGAAAAAGACGATCCACTAACATTTGGAACTATTTTTACAGACCATATGTTTGTTATGGATTATGAAGAGGGGAAAGGGTGGCATGATGCAAGGGTAATTCCATATCAGCCACTATCTTTAATGCCATCAGCTATGGTATTTCACTATGGACAGGAAATGTTTGAAGGACTAAAAGCCTACAAAGGAGAAAATGGAAATGTTTTACTATTCCGTCCAGATAAAAACATTGAACGTGCCAACAATACCAATCGAAGATTATGCATTCCTGAAATTAATGAAGAAGACTTTTTAGATGCATTAAAGGCGATTGTAAAAGTAGATAAGGATTGGATTCCTGAGAAGGAGGGGACAAGCCTTTATATTCGACCATTTATTATTGCTACAGATCCATTTTTAGGTGTTCGACCATCACATACATATAAGTTTATTATTATTTTGTCACCAGTAGGTGCGTACTATAAAGAAGGTCTTAATCCAGTAAAAATCTGGATTGAAGATGAATATGTACGAGCAGTGAAAGGTGGAATTGGTGAGGCAAAAACAGGTGGAAACTATGTGGCAAGTTTGAAAGCACAAGTAAAAGCCCATGAAGAAGGATATTCCCAAGTATTATGGTTAGATGGAATCCAACGAAAATACATTGAAGAAGTTGGAGCTATGAATATTTTCTTTAAAATTAATGGAGTAGTAGTAACTCCAATGCTTACTGGAAGTATATTACCAGGTGTTACAAGAGCTTCTGTTATTGAACTTTGTAAAGAATGGGGATACCCAGTGGAAGAAAGAAAAATTTCTGTTGATGAAATTTATGAAGCAGCAAAAACAGGAGCATTAGAAGAATGTTTTGGAACAGGAACTGCTGCGGTTATTTCTCCTGTTGGTGAATTGCGTTTTGAACAAGAAAAATTACAAGTTGGTGGAGGGAAAATTGGCCAGCTAAGTCAACGTTTATACGATACAGTAACAGGAATACAAGTAGGAAAAATACAAGGACCAAATGGTTGGTGTGTTATTGTTGAATAGTAAAAGTACGAAAAAGGTTTCCATGGTAAAAAAACTATGGAAACCTTTTTTATAATTAAAATGAATTATAGAATAATGGGAGATTGGTATTCATTTGGCAAGTTCTTTTTGTATTTTTCATAATAAACCATTCGATACAAATTTGATGAAAATATATCATGGTTTAATAGCTCTAATCCTATATCATCTAATAGATTAGGAGCGTCAGCAAGTTTTGTTATACAAGGAATTAAGCTACATTCTTTTATCTTTTTTAATACCGAAGATGACTGCTTCTGAAATCCTAACAGCCTTGCATAAAAAATAGTGCCATTGGAATAAAAATAGTCCTGCTTTTCTTTTGTAATATTTAGCAAACTATGAAGCAATGCTCTAGCAATGCGGGAATGGGTATATTCTTTTGACTTTAACATAGAAATATACTGGTTGATTGTGAAGAACTCATTTCCTATATTGAAGAAGCGATGTTCCAAATGTGTAGAAAAATCAGTATATTTAGAAAAACAAGTACAAGTAAGTTTCTTATAATTTAATAAATAAGAAAAGTCATCAAGGACTAGAGGAAGTGGAGTATTATCACTTGTAAGTAAATCAGCTACATTTTGGGGGATAAAAGAAGCATAAGAGCTTACAGAGTCAGTTCCAATAGTCGTGCGAAGGGCAGAGGCAGAACAATACTCTTTGGAAAAGTCCAAATCATGATAGCCAGCACCTTGACGTTTAATAGTAACTGGAGTAATAGTACTATTTAATTCTAACAAAGATTTAATGTATTCCATTCCTAAAATATTATTAGGAGAAAAATCAGGCAAAGAATGTTTCGGCATACAAGCAGACAATGCTATTTCTCGTGCTTTTGGAAAAGAGTTTCCCAGCTTTAATTGTTCTTTTAATACTTCTTTAAAAGTAGGAGGTTCTTGTAATAAAATAGTGGCACAATCGGTTAGATGTTCGATATGTCCATCTTCGCTTCCAAAACAAATAGAATCAATACAGCCTAATTTATGAAGAAGACAAACTGCTCCATAGGCAAAGGTAGAGGCACTACTTGTTGAGTAATAAGTTGGAAGCTGAAATACTACATCAGCACCATTTAAAAGTGCCATCTTTGCACGAAATGACTTAGGAAAGATAGCAGGTTCCCCTCTTTGAACAAAGTCACCACTCATAACTACAACAACAAAATCAGCATTTGTTTGTTTTTTTGCTTGTTCAATATGATATTTATGTCCATTGTGAAATGGATTGTATTCTGTAATTAAACCAACGATTTTCATAAAAATCCTTTCTAAATGTAAGAAAATAAGTTTTCATTATGGAATGTATTATAGCATAAAATAGTTGAAATACAACAATCATACTATTGTACCTGAAAAAATACATGAAAAAATAAGATAGATACTTGTAACAAAATACGACCTGTTATACAATATGAAATAGAGTACCACGTTTTGTAGATAAGGATACAAAAGGTGATAGTAGGAAGAAATGAAGAAGAAAGGAATTATAACTCATGGGATTTATTGATGTTATTAAAGAAAGAGCAAAAGCTGACAAAAAAACAATTATTTTACCAGAATCTATGGATTCAAGAATTTATGAAGCAGCAGAAAAGATTTTAAAGGAAGATATTGCTAATATTATTATTATTGGTAGTCCAGAAGAAGTTGCTGAACATGGAAAAGGATATGATATTACAGGTGCAACTATCATTGACCCAGCAACTTATGAAAAGACACAAGAATACATTGACTTATTTGTTGAACTAAGAAAGAGCAAAGGTCTTACAGAAGAAGAAGCTAGAAAGATTGCATTGACTGATTACACATACTATGGTTGTTTAATGATTAAAGCAGGTCATGCTGATGGTATGGTATCTGGAGCTTGCCATTCAACAGCAAATACATTAAGACCTTGTTTACAAATTATTAAGACAAAGCCAGGTGTTAAGTTAGTATCTGCTTTCTTCTTAATGGTAGTACCTAACTGTGAATTTGGTGAAAATGGAACATTTGTATTTGCTGATTGTGGATTAGAACAAAATCCAGATCCAGAAAAGTTAGCAGCTATTGCAGCTTCTTCAGCAGAATCATTTGAATTATTAGTTCAAAAAGATGCAAAGGTAGCAATGCTTTCTCATTCTACAATGGGTAGTGCAAAGCATGATGATGTAACTAAGGTAGTAGAAGCTACAAGAATTGCAAAAGAAACATATCCAAACTTAACAGTTGATGGAGAACTTCAATTAGATGCAGCTATCGTACCAAGTGTTGCAGCTTCTAAAGCACCAAATAGCCCAGTAGCTGGACAAGCAAATGTATTAGTATTCCCAGATTTAGATGCTGGTAACATTGGATATAAGTTAGTACAAAGACTTGCAAAGGCAGAAGCTTATGGTCCTGTAACTCAAGGAATTGCAAAGCCAGTTAACGATTTATCAAGAGGATGCTCTGCAGACGATATCGTAGGTGTAGTAGCAATTACAGCCGTTCAAGCACAAGCACAACAATAAGATTTGTTAAAAAATAAATTAGAATAAGATTAGATACAAAGGCAGGCAATTATGAAGGCAGTCATAATTGTTTGCCTTTGAAAAAGAAAAAAGAAGCTTATGAACAGGCGTTAGAATATCAAAGCATACATTTAGATGCAATGGAAGGATTAATTAATTGTTATAAGGCAGATAGTAATTTATCAAGTACAGATTATCTAAATCTATGTAAGAGAATTATTAGTACCTATACTTATTATCCACAAGCAATGGTAGAATTATTAGGACTAGTAAGTGGTCAGGTCACAGATTCAGCAGAGGTCGTTCAATTAGATGTATTAAAAACAAATGCATTATTAAAGGCATCTAAGGCAACAGCAAAACAAACAAGTAATGTATCTGCATGTAAAGAATGGGCAAACAAGTATTTAGGAAATGAAAATACAGATTTGGCAAGTTTTTCATTTGATGGAGAACATGCAGAAAGTATTGTTCTAAATCCAAAGTATGACGAATCTGAAATTCGTGTACGTTATAGCTTAGATGGTGGAAATAGTTGGACAGAAACAAATAATCACGTTATTACATTAACAGAACAAGAACGCAGTCGTATTACTGCGGAAAATGATATTCAAGTAGGGTTAATTGGAACCGATGAAGTGTTTGTTATCGATATTAAGCAAGGAGAAACTGTTTTAGCATCTAAAATATACAACAATGATTACGAAAACTTATTAATTGGAGCAGTAGACAACTTACAATTTAGCCTAGATGATGGAGCAACTTGGTGCGATTATGTTGGTGGATTAGAAAATGGTATCCGAATTGAAGGGCATCAAGTGGTAAAAGTAAGATACAAAGCCCATGGTGTGTATTTGCAAGGTCCAGAAGAACAATTTACATTTAAGGAAGATACTGACACTGAAACTAGAAAGTATGTACAGTTAAAACATGTAACTATGGAGGCATATTCTACACAACAAAGTACAAATAAAGACCATGCGGCAGTGAATTTTATCGATGGAAATTATAATACTGCATGGCATACAAAGTATGGTGTTACAGACCCAGATAAGTTCTATACTGTATCCTTTGATAAAGTACGATATATTACTTCTTTGGAATACACTCCGGGAGGAAGTTCCAATGGTAGATTAAAAAGTGCAGATGTTTATACAAGTTTAGATGGAAATACTTGGACAAAGTCAGGAAGTGTGACGAATTTACAAAATAATGCCAATGTAAAAACCATTAATTTAGATGCACCAACTGCTTGTAAATATGTAAAGCTAGTAGCAACAGAAACCCACGGCAATTCAAGTGGTGAAACAAATATGTACTTTAGTGGTAGAATGTTGAATTTCTTTGAAGATGCTACAAAAGTGTATGTAGCACAACCTACCATTGAATATTCAACAACAGAGCCTACGAATCAAGATGTAACAGCTACACTTCTTTTACCAGATGGATGTACAATAGTAGGAGATAACACCCATGTATTTAAGGATAATGGAACATATACATTTAAATACATAGATGCAAATGGTGCAGAACAATTGGTAGAAGCAAAGGTAAGCTGTATTGATAGAGTCGCTCCTACTGTGGAAATTGAATATAGTACTACATCACCAACTAATCAAGATGTTGTAGCTAGTATTAAGAGTACAAGTGAAGATGTAACATTTATAAGTAAAGAAAGCTATACATTCCAATCAAATGGAGAATATACATTTGAATTTAAGGATAAAGCAGGAAATGTTGGTACTGCCAAAGCTGTAGTAACATGGATAGATAAAGAAGCGCCAAAGGCAGATGTAGTATATAGTACAAAAGAATTAACAAAAGATTGTGTAACAGTAACACTAGATAATTTCTCAGAAGAAGTAGAAATAGTAAATAATGATGGAAAAGCAACCTATGTGTTTGAGGAAAATGGTACATTTGAGTTTATTATTCGAGATAAAGCGGGAAATGAAACGAAGATTCCAGTGGCTGTAAACAATATCTATACAGGAACTCCTAATGTATCAGTATCTTATAGTGTAGAAACGCTTACAAATAAAGATGTAGTTGTTACAATAGAGGGGTTAAAAGAACATGAATATGTAGTGAATAATGATGGGAAAAATAGCTATGTATTTAAAGAAAATGGAACCTTTGAATTTATCATTGGTGACAAGGTAGGAAATGAAGTGAAAGTACCTGTAGCTGTTCATTGGATTGATAAAAAAGTACCAACTGCAACTGTTCAATATGATATTACTACTTGGACAAATCAAAAAGTAACTGCTAGTTTAACAAATATTAGCGAAGAGGTAACATTTATCAGTCAGGAAAGCTATGTATTTGAAGATAATGGGGAATATACCTTTGAGTTTGTTGACAAGGCTGGTAATAAAGGTACTGCTACTGCAACAGTTAATTGGATTGATAAAACAAAAGAGGAAGAGGAAGTAATTTTCTCAGAAGAAAAAGAAACAAGTAAACCAGTAACTGTGTCCTTAAATATTGACTTAAGTAAAGTGGAAATATTAAATAATAATGGAAGTGCAGAATATACCTTTGTTTCTAATGGACGTTTTGTATTCCGACTAAGACTTATAGATACAGGATATGAATTTGACTATCCAGTAGAAGTAAGTTGGATAAAGGATGGTGAACCACCAGTAATAAATGGAGGAAATGAAAGTACAGAAGCCCAGATACAGATAAGGGAAATGAAAGTACAGGAACCTCAGATATAGATAAGGGAAATGAAAGTACAGAAACTCCAACTACGGATAAGGGAAGTGAAGGTACAAAGACCCCAAATACGGATAAGGGAAATGAAAGTACAAAAAAACCAAATACAAATAGTGGTACTATTTCTACAAATAAGCCACAATCTTCTACTGGAAATGTTCCAAGTACAGATTATGTAGCAAATAACAATAGTAGTACAAATAGTAATAGCAGTGGTAGTAGCACAAATACGGGAAATATTAGTACAAACAATAATGCTAGTGTAAATGGTAATACATTGTTACATGTAACTTTGCAAGAAACTACAAAAAATTCCAATGAAACTACTAATAATAGGAATGGGGAAACTGAAACTTCCAAAGAAGAATATATCTTAGAAGAAATTGCAGAAAAAGATAATGAAAAGTCAGTAGAAACAACAGAAAAATCTGAAGAAAGTACAAATTCTACTGAAGATAAAACAACAGAGGTTGCAAATAATAATGCAGAGGAAGAAAAAAATCATTCTAACAATATAATAGTTCCTGTTTCCATTACAGCCTGTGGAATTGGTCTTGTTGGACTTATTGTTTGGATTAAGCGTCTATTATCTAAATAAAAACTAGAAAAAAATGAAAAAATCAAAAAAGGTGGTTGACAAACGTCGGTCATATAGTATAATATATTGGTGCGTATTCAAAAGAGCATTACAGTCTTAAGAAGTAAAGACAGTTGATGGAGGAACAATATGCAAATTCATTTATCAGAGCTTTTAACAGTAGATGGAAAGACAAAACAATATGAAGCAGTGCTTGATATGGACAAGTTTCATAGTAGAGCAGGAGAATTTTCTATTATTGAAAAAGAACCTGTATTTCTTACAATTACACATACAAAAAATCGTAAATTAATGATTGAATGTAAGTGTAGATGTGTTGTAGAGTTTCCATGTGACCGTTGCTTAAAGCCAGTAAAACATTCGTTTGAATTAGATTTTGAGCGAGAGGTGGATTTGGAAGTAACGGAAGAAGAACGCTTAGAAGCATTGGATGAACAACCGTATATTAATGGATATGACCTTGACGTAGACCAGTTGGTTTACGGTGAGCTTATCGTGAACATGCCTATGAAAGTTCTATGCAGTGAGAACTGCAAAGGAATTTGCAATAGATGTGGAGTCAATCTCAATTTTGAGAGTTGCCACTGTGATGACACGGAGCTTGACCCAAGAATGTCGGTTATCCGTGATATCTTTAACAATTTTAAGGAGGTGTAACCATGTCTATCTGTCCAAAGAATAAATCTTCTAAAGCTAGAAGAGACAGCCGTAGAGCGAATTGGAAAATGAGCGCTCCTAACTTAGTAAAGTGCAGCAAGTGCGGTGCTTTAATGATGCCTCATAGAGTATGTAAAGCATGCGGTTCTTATAACAAAAAAGAAATCATCGCTGCTGAATAATAGTAGTGAATTAAGGTGTCCCTAGTGGACACCTTTTGAATGTAAAGGAAATCTCAAGCCTGTGCTTGAGATTTTTGTTTTATATCAAAGAGGATTTCATAGAAATATTACTATTTCATAGAAATGTATCATTTCATAGAAATAATAATATTTCATAGAATATTATAATTTCATATTTTCATAGAAAATACATATTGATTTATAGATTATAATTTAGTATAGTAAGAATAGTATTAAAAAATAAACATTTAAAAATATAAATGAATCCCAAAGAGGTGACTGGAGGATAATATGATTACAGTTGCGGTAGATGCAATGGGCGGAGATAACGCTCCTGTGGAAATTGTCAAAGGCGTTGTCAATGCAGTTAATAAGAAAAAAGATATTAAAGTTACTCTAGTTGGTCTTGTGGACCGAATAGAAAAAGAATTAAAGCAATACACATACGATACCAATCGAATTACTGTGGTAAATGCAACAGAGATAATAGAGAATGAAGAACCACCAGTTGCAGCCATACGAAAGAAAAAAGATTCTTCTATTGTAGTAGGGTTGAATTTGGTAAAGAGAAAAGAAGCAGATGCATTTGTATCTTGTGGTAGTACAGGTGCTATTTTAGTAGGAGGTCAACTAATTGCAGGAAAAATCAAAGGGGTAAAAAGACCACCTCTAGCTCCTATTTTACCAACAGCAAAAGGAAATACTCTTTTAATTGATTGTGGTGCTAATGTAGATGCAAGAAGTGAGCATTTAGTACAATTTGCAAGAATGGGTTCTATTTATATGGAACATGTATTAAATGTAAAAAATCCTAGAGTAGGTATTGTGAATATTGGCGCAGAAGAAGAAAAAGGAAATGCGTTAGTAAAAGAAACATTTCCACTGTTAAAAGAATGTAAGGATATTAACTTTATAGGTAGCATTGAGGCAAGAGATATTCCGTATGGAGTAGCAGATGTTATTGTATGTGAGGCATTTGTAGGGAATGTTATATTAAAGCTTTATGAAGGAACAGGAGCTGCTTTAATTAAAGAGATAAAAAAAGGAATTTTATCTAGCGTAAGAGGAAAAATTGGTGGTATTCTAATTAAGCCAGCTCTAAAGGGTATTATGAAAAAATTTGATGCTAGTGAGCATGGTGGAGCACCGCTATTAGGACTTAATGGGCTTGTAGTAAAAGCGCATGGTAGTTCAAAGGCAAAGGAAGTAACCAATGCAATTTTACAATGTGCAACATTTAAGGAACAAGATATTAATGGTAAAATAAAAGATTGCTTTA
>CAJFOH010000021.1 GCA_904395845.1 uncultured Lachnospiraceae bacterium | reverse complement strand
TGTTCTTGAATTGCTAGTGAGAACATATGAATTGCCATTGAAATATCGTAATTAGAGCAAATTTGAGCACCTAATACAATACGAGTAGTTTTATCATATACAATGCGAATCTTTACTTTTTGGTTGTCGTGTTCAATAAATTCAGGTTTTTGTAAATCTTCATAATCAGAAAAAGCAACGTCATATCCTAATTTTGTAGCTTTTGTAGCTGTTAGACCTGTACTAACCATGTGAAGTCCCCAGATAGAAATACCATTTGAACCTTGTACTCCAACAGATTCTAACTCTGTACCACAAGCATTGTGTGCAGCTAAAATTCCAGAACGAACTGCATTGGTAGCTAGAGCAATATAATCTGTCTTTTGTGTAGCATTGTTAAATACAGTAGCACAATCGCCAATAGCATACACATCAGGAATGCTTGTTTCTTGCTTTTTATTTGTTAAAAATGCACCGTTGGAAAACAATTCTAATGCACCATTTCCAAGTGTATTATTTGGTTTAAAGCCAACACATAAAACAACCATATCTACATCGTAACAATTTTTATCAGTTACAATACGTTCTACTTGTGTATCTCCTTCGATACGTTGTACAGTTTCCCCATAGGCAAGACTAACCCCATGTTCCTTTAGATTATCAGACATACGAGTAGAAAACTCATTATCAAAGTATCCAGAAAGGCAAGTGTCAGCACAGTCAATTAGTACTACTTCACGTCCATTTCTTTTAAATGCTTCTGCTAGTTCCACACCAATATAGCCAGCACCAACAACAGCAACTTTTTGAATAGAAGAATCATGAAGTTTGTCAATAACATCTTGAGCATTTTGATATAATTTAACAAATTGAACGTTTTTTAACTCTTTGCCTGGAATATTTGGTTGAATTGGTAAAGAACCAGTTGCAAGAATTAACTTGTCATAAGATTGTTCATATTTTGTTCCATCATTTCCAGTGGCATAAACAATTTTTTTATCATAATCAATAAAATCTACTGGTGTTTCCATATAAATAGTAGCACCTTTTTTTTCTAATGTTTCCTTGTTAGAATAAAATAAACCTTCTGGTCCACTAATTTGATTTCCAATCCAAAGGGCCATTCCACATCCTAAAAAGCTAATATTAGAATTGGCATCAAAAGCAATTACTTCTTTGTCCTTATAATTATCAAGGATAGTATTTAGGGCAGCAGTACCAGCATGGTTTGCTCCAACAACAACGATAGTTTCTTTCATGGTAAGAACCTCCTTAAAAAAATAATGAAATACAATGTTAATTTCTTAACTAACATTATACTGATTTGATAAAAAAATATCAATATCCTTTTATGGAATAACATAACAACTTTTAGTAATAGTTTTGAAAGATGAAGATAGAAACGTGTATGAATGAAAGGAGATAAGGATAAGGAAAAGCAAGAAAAACGTATGAAACATAATGTATGAGAGATGTACCATTTTCATACGATATGTGTAAAAATAAGAAAAAATAAGGGAAAAGAAAGAAAAGAAATGGATTTGTTGCTTGATTTTTTTATTTCTAAAGAATAGGATACCCATAAGAACACCTATTCTTATGGGAAATGGAAAGAGGAGGGAAATGACTAGTAATTATGAAGTATAGGGTATGCACAAATACAGATATGGGTTTGGTAAAGGAAAAAAATGAAGACAGTAGCTATGGATGTGTCATAAATACAGAAAAAGGAATGATGGCATTTGCTATTGTGTGTGATGGATTGGGAGGGTTATCAGAGGGTGAACTTGCAAGTAGTGCCGTTATTTGTAGCTTTAAAAATTGGATATATCATAGACTTAAAATATTATGCAAAGAGCCTATTACCTTTGATGTAATACAAAAGGAATGGGGAAGATTATTGCAGTTACAAAATGAGAAAATCCAGTCGTATGGTAGAAAAAAGGGAATTGTATTAGGAACAACAGTAATGGCTGTACTTGTTACAAATTCGTATTATTATGTTGTTCATATAGGGGACTGTCGACTGTATGAGATAGAATCACATATCTTTTTAAGAACCATTGATCAGACCATAGTTGAAAAAGAAGTGCTAGAGGGAAAGATAACAAGAAAAGAAGCAGAAAAGAGAAAGGATAGGCATATATTATGGCAATGTTGTGGTAGCAATGAAAGGTTAGTGCCTGAGTTTATTTGTGAAAAAACAAAAAAGGGAATGACCCTTTTACTATGTTCCGATGGATTTTGGCATAATCTTACGTTAAAGGAACTATATCAAGCCTTTTCTACTTCTGTATGTGAAACGGAGAAACAAATGGAATTACAAAGCAGAAAATTAATTGAGCTAGGAAAAAAAAGGGGAGAAAAAGATAACCTATCGGTTGCTATAATTAAAACCTATTAGGAGAGTATTATGTTAGAAATTGGTTGTATCGTTGATGGAAAATATAAAATTTTAGAAACAATAGGACAAGGAGGTATGAGTACAGTCTATTTAGCAATCAATGAGAAGGCAAATAAATATTGGGCATTAAAAGAGATAAGATGTATGGAAAATAAGGATAAAAAAATCATAAAATCATCAATAACAGCAGAACTTTATGTGTTAAGAAAGTTAAGACATCCAAATTTACCAACCATTGTTGATGTAGTTGATACTAAGGATAGTATTTTAATTGTTATGGATTATATCAAAGGAAAAACTCTAGGTTCTATTGTAACAGAAAAAGGGGCAATGAATGAAGAACAAGTCATTTCGTGGGCAAATACACTTTGTGATATTCTTTCTTATTTGCATAACCAGACTCCTCCTATTATTTATAGAGATTTAAAGCCTGATAATATTATGCTGTGTCCAAATGGAGAAATTATGATGATTGATTTTGGAACGGCACGAGAGTTTAAAGAGCATCATACACAAGATACTACTTGTCTTGGAACCATAGGATATGCAGCACCAGAACAATATGGTGGAACAGGTCAGACAGATGTTAGAACAGATATTTATAGTTTAGGAATGACTCTATATCATCTTGTTACAGGAAAAAATCCGTCTAATCCTCCCTATGAAATTTTACCAATTCGAAAAATCAATTCTAAGTTATCGGCTAGGCTAGAACATATTATAGATACTTGTATTCAAAAAAATCCTGAAAAAAGATATCAGTCTATTTCTCAAGTAATTCATGAGTTAAATACATATCAAATACTTACCGATGAACAAAAACAAAAAAGAAAAAGGCAACAAAACGTATTTTTTTTCCTATGTGTGACTACAATTATATCACTTTTTTTTACCATTGGTTTTGGTATAGCAAAATCAAATCACAATAGGAAAACATACATCAATCAATTGGAAGTGGCAAACAGTATTGATGATTATTATAATGCCATAGCATTTTGTCCTACTAGAAAGGAGGGCTATTTGGAACTTCTTCAATTTCTTTTAAAAGATGGGCAGTTAAAGGAAGAAGAGATGGGCGCTCTTAGAAAATTAATTACAGGGATAGAAAAAGTAAATAAAAATGGAGTTTCTAACGTTCTACTTCCTTTAGAAGAATTAAAAAAGGAGGACAAACAAGTAAGTGAACTTGTATATTATGAAATTGGTCAAGCGTGTTTATTCTATTACAATATTTCTATGGAAAAGGATCGATATGAAAGTGCTATGGTGTGGCTTAGAGAATCGGTAGATAGTTATCCTATGGCAGAAATTTATTGTAGTATATCTAATTGTTTAACAAAAATATACCAATACAATACATCACAAGTAAAACAGACAGAGAAAAAAGCAATGGAGTATAGTAGGTTGTGGACAGAAATAGAACAATTGATTCAGGCTACAAAAGAAATAGAGGAGTTAGATACTCAGTTTGAAGTGTATCGAATGATCGTTCAAATAATAAATAATAAAATAGAAGATTTTATTACTATCATTGGAACAATGCCAATCATTCAAGTACTAGACAATATATATCTAACAAAAGAAACAAAAGAATTTCTTTTATTTCAAGAACAGGAAACACAATTAGAGAAAGATATAGAAACATTGATACAAAAAATAAAGCAGTTAGAAAGGCAAAAAAATGGATTTTAATATATATGAGCAATTATATCAGTGGGGAAAGGTAGGATTTTGGATTTGTTTTCTTTGTACCATCGTTTTATTTTTTAAATGGAATATGATAGACATAATAAAAGATGCCTACGTTACTATAATAAAAAGAGAAAAAATCCTAAAAGGAATGGTAAAGAGCAAGGGCAAAAGAAAGAAACATAAAAAAGAGGGTAAGGAAAATAGCCAACATGACATACAACAATATACAAAACCATTAAGTGAATCTGATTATGAGATAGAACAAGAGAGTATATATATTGATGATAGCAACTATGAGGAGTTAATTATTAAAGAAGAGGAATTATAATAAGAGAGAATGAGAAAGGGGATAGAGAATAATGATAAAAAGAATGATAAGTAGTATGTTAGTAGTCCTGTCATTAATTCAAGGAACTGTTCCTAAGTTAATTGGTAATGTATGGATGGATAAAAATGTGGAGTCTAAACGAATGGAATATAATAAAGAGTTTTCCTCTAATGTTGAGAGAAAGCTATCTATTTATGAGTTTCTAGTAATAGATAAAGAGGATAATCCATTGGAACAAGTAACTATAAAAATTAATGGAGAAATGAAAAAGGATAAAGAGGGAGGAAGTTTGGAAAGTAGCTTAGAGAGTAACTTAGGAAGTAATGAGATAGAGAGTGAAGTGGAAAGTGTAGAGAGTACTGGGGAAGGTAGTAAAGAAGATAGTTTGGAGGGAAGTATAGAAAGTACTGAGGAAAGTAGTGAAGAAAAGATAGAGGATAGTTTGGAAGGAAGTGTAGAAAGTAGTGAGAAAAAGATAGGGGATAGTTTTAGTGGAAGTATAGAGGGTACTGAGGAAAGTAGTGAAGAAGAGATAGAAGATAGCTTGGAAAGTAGTACAGAATTTACAAGTAGTAGTGAAACAGTAACACAGCCTTGGGAAGAAAGTGTACCACAAGTAGATGGCATTGTAATTGAGGATGAAATTACAACCGATGTATTTGGGTATGCATATTCCAATCAGATAAAAGAAGCATTAGAGCAAGGTTATACAATAAAAGGTGAAATAACTTATACAATCACTTGTAAGGAGTTTGCAACAATAAAAGGAACACGTTTGAATGAGACAGAAAGCTATGAACCTGATTTGTTATACATAGGATTTGAAAAAAATATGGAAGAAATAGTATATAGCTACGAGGGAGAATATACGCTACCTGTTGATTTTATCCACGATACATTAACTTATTCTATTATACAAGAAAATACATTACCTGAGAGTGAAATGGATGCTAGTAAAAAGGTTATGCATAATGAGGAAATAGTTACCAGTAATGAAATAATTTCTATAAATGAGAAAAGTGGTACAATAACAATAAAAAGACCTGGTACTGTTTGGATTCAAGCTGAGGCTATGATAAATGGAAGATATCTTATAGATCGATTTTGCCTTACCATTGTAAAAGGACAACGACAGATATTATATATTCCACATATTCCATGGAATGAACAAGGGGAGATAGATGTATATTATGGATGTAAGCAGTTAGAAAATCCTATATATATGGTAGTTGATAAAAATAATGAAGCCATATTATATGATGAGGTAGAAAAGATACGATATACAAGCCAATCAGAAGACGCAGTTGGAAGTATAAATCGTCAAGGTGTTATCACATTTTCTAGTGGAAAACAAGGACAAATGGTTGTGAAAGCAAGTTTAGAGGAAGATGATTACTACAAAGAAACCGAAATATTTTATACAATTAATGTAAACCCATATCACATTTATAATATCGAAAATTATATACAAATCAATGGAAAAAGTCCTATTCCAAATCAATGGTACGATGAATCATTACAAGTAACAATTTCAGATGAAATAGGGGAGTATGAAATTAGTACAACAAATCACCTGACGGAAAACACATGGAATGAAGCACTTATTATTGATGAGGAATGTATTTCAACGGATTTATCCATTTATGTAAAAAATAAGCAAACAGGAGCCATTACAAATGAGGTTATTATTCCTGCAAATGAAATACAGATAGATACAACAGCACCACAAATGGTAGAGGTATCATATAGTAAACCAGTGTTTTCTACAAACATTTGGGAAAATACATTTCAATATTATAATAAAAATGTGTGCGTTACAATAAAAGTAAAAGATGTTGGTTCAGGTATTGGTCAGTTATACTATTCTAAAAATGAAATGGGGGAAGATGGACAAACTCTTAAATACCAACTTCCTATAACAGAGGGGAGTAAGGAAGTAGAAAAAACGTTTGTTATTGAAAGTCAATATAAAGGGTTTCTTACTATTGAAACGTATGATTTGGCTGGCAATCAAATGGTCTATGGACAGAGAGAAAATAAAACAGAAATTATTGTTGATAGTAATCCGCCACAGTTAAAAATTCAGTATGTAGGAAAAAAGGTAGAAAGTGAAACGGTTAAAAAAGTACAAAAAGAAACATTATTATTAGAAGAGGAAGCAAAACGACAAGGACTTGTATTTGAAGAAAAGGTGTTGATCCAGCTAGACATGGTAGAGGAAAATTTTTATCCAGAAGATGTTTCTATTTTCATTAAAAAGGATAGTGAAAGGAAAGCTATGGATATTTCATGGGTAGAGTCAACTAGAGATTGTTACAAAGCTACTATATCTTTAGAAGAAGAGGGAGTCTATGAATTATCTATTTATTATAAAGATCGTTCCAACAATGAGATGCAGTGGTATTGTAAAACACCAGATACGGAGGCAAGAGAAAGAGGAGGTTATTCAGAAACAATAATTATAAAACCATATGAAATCGTTCAAGAAAGTAAGCCAACAGAGGATATGAAAGAAAGTACACAATTAGCAAGTGAAGAAGTAGAGGAAAGTACAGAAATAGAAGAAAATACACAGATAGACAAGGAAGAAATAGTAGAGGAAACTAAGGAAAGTTTCAGTCAAGAAAATCCAGTTGGGACAGAGGCATCAAGTTTATCAATTAATGTTTTCCAAGCTTCCAATATAGTTGAAAATATCTATTATTATAACACAAATATTCATGGAGAAGTTGAGATTAAAGGAGATATGATGGATTATTCTAAAGTCTTAGTTGAAGTTAATCAAACTCCTATACATATTTCTCATTGGGAAAAACGATCAAATAAAATGGTAGGTTCTTTTACTCTTGAAGATGAGGGAAGTTATACAGTTGTAGCAAAATATAGAAAATCCGATGATACTATTTTACATACTACTAGCCCAAAACTTATTATTGATAAAACATCTCCTACTATTGAATTGTATGGAATGAACCACCAATCAGCAAACAATCAAATAGAAAACATTGGGTTTTATGCAATGATAGAAGATGATTATATTGATAAAGAAAGTATTGAAATAGAGTTGTTAGGAACGTTTCGAAATGAAAAAGGAGAATTTTATACAAAAACAATCTCAGATGGAAAAATACAAGAATTAATCATTGGGAAAAAATATAAATATGAGATACAAAATTTACAAGAAGATGGTTACTATGAACTGTTATGCTCAGTAAAAGATTTGGCAGGCAATAAAGCAAGTAGTGTACGAGTAAACGGCGATACACAAAACAAAGAAATAGGGGAAAATGCTATTATAGAGCAAGTGCAGACAGATAAAGTGGAATTTTCTATTAACCGAAAAGGTTCTGTGTTTCAATTGGGAGAATACACAAAGCAAGTAATGGAATATTATTATGTGCAAGAAATTAAAGAAGATATTGAAATAGCAGAAGTGAATGCAGACGTATTACAAAGTTATAGCCTTACATTAAATGGAAAGTTATTACAAGAAGGAGTAGACTATACTGTTGAGAAAAACAATAAAAAAGAGACTTGGAATCGATACACTTATAAAGTAAAGAAGGAGTTGTTTCTTGAGGATGGAGAATATATTCTTACAGTAACGTCTTTAGATAATGCAAACAATCAGGGATATAGCGATATTAAAGATGGAAATGTTCAGTTTGTAGTAGATAAAAAACCACCAACTATTACTTACTCTGGATTAGCTGAAAATGGAATTTACCAAGGTGAAGAACAAATTGTTACGTTATATCCAACGGATTTTGGTGGAAAATTACAATTAATAACGGTGGAAATATTTGATGAAGTCAATCGTCTAGTAAGTATGCCTATTTCATTAAAAGGGGAGGAGTTATTAAACCAGTTAAAAGAAAATAACGTCCTTCAATTTTCATTAAAAGAAGGAGAGCATCAAACGATACGTTTGATTGCAAAAGATAGCTCTATAGGAACAAATAGTGATGGAAATAAAACAGACATTGTTATTAGTAATGTATCTGTTGTAAGTAAAAAAGCAGAATATCCTATATTAGAGGCAATTCAAACACCTGTATTAGAGGCAATCAAAGTCTTAAAGGAAAGTGAGGAGAATAAAAAAGGTGTAATGATTGCTGTTAGTGGTATCATGGTAGGTGTAAGTGTTTTTTTAGTGTATTTGGTAAGAAAAAGTATGAAGAGGAAGTGAAGAAAACGATACATAAAATAGATATTTGCACCAATAACAAAAAAATGTATATTAAAAAAGGCAACTTTACTAAGAGTTGCCTTTTTGTATGAAGATAATTTTTGTTATAAAAATATAAAGTCAATTAGGTAGTAAAGGAACCTATCGTTGTATGTTTGATTTTGAATATTTTTTTCTAAAGTCATTTGGTGAAAGATTCGTATTCCTTTTAAATACAGTAGAAAAGTATGTAGAGGAAAAAAAGCCGCACTGAATTGCAATTTCATCTATTTTTAAATCGGTAGTAATTAGTAAATTTTTTGCAATATTAGTACGTCGAGTACTAATATAGTCAGAAAAATTTTGTCCAGTGCTAGATTTAAACGTTTGTGCTAAATAAGATTTACTAACAAATATATTTTTTGAAACAATATCTAAAGTTAGTTTTTCACTAATGTGATGATCAATATATGTTAAGGCTTGTTCAATATAAGAATTTTTTGCTTTGTTTGAGCAAATTTGACAGGCATAAGATTGTAAAATTTCATTTCCAGCAATAACAAAACTGTTATGATCTTCGTATGTATGAGAATAAGATAAATTTTTAAAACAACATTCAGCTAGAGAAATATCCCAAGCAAATAAAATAAAATTATATAGACATTTATTTAGTGAGTTGAGACAGATACAACGTAGCATAGACCCATCGGATTCTGGTGCATTTTTAAGTTGTATTGCCTTTTCACAAAAAAGTTTTGAAGCTTCCTCATAACCGTCCTTTAACAAAACTTCGCAAATAGGTTTGTGATTATAGAGAGAATCAAGTAAATCTTTATTTTGGTTTGGCTTAAGAGTTTCATCCATTATTATTTTCATATGAAATCCTTTCTAGCTCTAGCAATTATCCAAAATCTATATTTTGAAATTATTAATCTGGAGCATTTCAAGTAAATTGTTATGTTATCTTAGGATAAAATTGATAAAAAAATAAAACGATTATTCTACCCTATTTGAAATTGAAATATTTTTAAAAAGTTACATATTATTTTTAAGGTTTTATAAAAAAGAATATGCTATACTTTCTTTGAAGTTAGTCAAAGCTAACCAAAATAACTACAATTAAGGATTATAATATTACAAAAAAGGATTGTCAATAAGGAACGACAAAGAAAGGAACGAACAATGCGAAAAATCGCAATTTATGGAAAGGGTGGAATTGGGAAGTCAACAACAACATCAAACTTATCAGCAGCTTTATCAGAAAAAGGATATAAAGTGATGCAAGTTGGTTGTGACCCAAAGGCAGATTCAACAAAAACACTAATGGGAGGAAAGAAAATTCCAACAGTATTAGAACAGCTACGAGAAAAAGGAGATGATGTAGCTATTAATGATATTGTATTTGAAGGTTATAATGGAGTGTTATGTGTAGAATCAGGTGGTCCTATGCCAGGAATTGGATGTGCTGGACGTGGAATTATTTCTGCATTTGAAAAGCTAGAAGAATTAGATGCATTTGAAGTATACAAACCAGATGTGGTTATTTATGACGTATTAGGAGATGTTGTATGTGGAGGCTTTGCAATGCCAATTCGAGAAGGGTATTCAAGAGAAGTATTTATCGTTTCCTCGGGAGAGATGATGAGTTTATATGCTGCAAGCAACATTGCACAAGCCATAAAAAACTATGGAAAGCGTGGATATGCAAAACTGGGTGGAGTTATTCTAAATGCAAAAAATATTGAAAATGAAAAAGAAATTGTACAAAAAGCAGTAGAAGAAATTGAAACAAATATTGTTACTTATATTCCTCGTTGTGGAGATGTTCAAAAGGCAGAGGATAAAGGAGGAACAATTTTTGAATGCTTAGAGGAGTCTGTTATGAGAGATGTATATAGCACATTAGCAGATAAGGTATTAGAGCTAAGCGAAGATGTGTAAGTAATGAAAGACATTGCTATGCTTTAAACATAGGTTTAAGTATAGCTTAGTTTTAAGCATAATTTCAGGCATAGCTTTAGGAAAAGTTTCAAGCATAGAGCAAAACTCATAGAACAAAATGCATAGTTTATAGCTTTGAGCATGATTTAAAAGTAAAGTGTAAATTGATTTCTATGCATCTCTATATGATATATTGCTATGAATTGGGTATAAGAAAAAACAACATATACAGTAAAAGACGAAAAGAAAAATAAAATAAAAAAGCAAAAAATAAAAAGTAAAAGAAAATAAAAAAACAATACAAATAATGGAGGAAATAGAAATGAGAAAAAATAAATTAGTAACGCTTGGTATCGTAGGTATGTTATCAATAAGTTTATTAGCAGGTTGTGCAAGCAAAGGAAATAGTAGTGAGGGAACCCAAGCAGCACAGACAACAGTAGAAAGTACAACACAAGAAGAAGTAACTACAACAGAAGAAAATAAAGCGGAGGGATTTTCTATTTATTATGCAGATGCATTAAAAGAAGCAGAGGGAGAGGTGTTAGAACTAAAGGAAATGCCAGAAAAAATTGTTTGTTTATCAAATGCAGCTCTTGAAATATTAGCTGATTTAGACATTCGTCCAGTTGCCATTACTAGTACAGCAACAGGAGATTATCCAGATTGGGTATCTGAATTACCAGTAATTGAAACAGGTATGAGTAAGCTAGATACAGAAAGCGTGATTGCTTTAGAACCAGATTTAGTAATTATGGGAAGTCACTTAAAAGAAACTTATTCACAAGTATTAATTGATGCGGGGATTTCCATTTACTATACAAATGAAGGACATATTTCTTATGAAGAAACAAAGGATCAAGCTCTTGTTCTTGCTAAGTCCTTTGGTGGAGATAAGGAGTTAGAAAAATTACAAGCTGAATTTAAAGAAGTAGAAGCTCGTGCAGAAGAATATAAAAATAGCCATGAGGCACAAAAAGCAATGCTACTGTTTACACAATCTTATCAGTCAACTTCTGAAAGTTATTTAGGAAGTATGTTAAAGCTAATGGGATTTGAAATCGTTTCTGACAACCTAGTTGACCCATCTCTAAAAGCTGCACCATTAGATATGGAAGCATTAATGGGACAAGAAATAGACATTGTGTTTGCTGTATATCCAGGAGTTCCATCTTCTGAAATGACAAAGCAAACATTGGAAGCAGAATTTACAAAAAATCCAGAAATTTGGAACCAAATTTCTGCCATTGAAGAAGGAAACATTATTTATTTATCAGGTACATATGCAACAGCAAAAGGTGCCAATGCTATTGATAACCTAAATGACTTAATGGATATGCTTGAAGCATTGGAACAGTAGTACGAAAGGAAATAGAATGAAATCTGCAAAGAATATGTATGGAGTGATGAAAGTAGGAACAGTAGTTATTGTTCTACTAATTATGCTTGCTATTTTATGTGTAGTATCAATATCAGTAGGAAGCGCAGGCTACTCCATTCCTGAAATTTTACAACAAATTACAAAGGAAGGAAAAAGTCCAGTAAAAGTAATTGTACTAAATTTAAGATTACCTCGTATTCTTCTTGCAATTATGATTGGGGCGTGCCTATCAACTTCAGGTGCGCTTTTACAATCTGTCATGAAAAATCCACTGGCTGATCCTGGAACGATAGGGGTGTCAGCAGGTGCAGCGACGGCAGCTAGTACAATTATTTTGCTATTTCCAACAATGACAGGCTCTTTGCCATTATTTGCGTTTGGTGGAGCGGCACTTGCTTGTTTTCTTATTTATTCTATGGCATGGAAAAGAGGAGTAGATCCAACAAGAATTATTTTATCCGGTGTGGCGATAAATTCAGTGTTAGGTGCATATACATCTCTACTTCAAATGCTAAATTCTGATAGTTTACAAGGAGTATTAGCATTTATGAATGGAAGTTTATCAGGAAAAAGCTGGTATGAAGTAAGAATACTTTCTGTCTACTGTATCATTGGACTTATATTATCGTTTGGCTGTGTGAAAAGTGCAAATGCTCTTCAACTTGGAGATGAAATGGCAAAAAGTCTAGGAATAAAAGTAAATCTTAGTAGAATTTTATTATCAGCAGTAGCAGCCTATCTAGCAGCATCTACAGTAGCTATGGTAGGAATGATTGGATTTGTAGGTCTTGTTGTGCCTCATATTGCAAGAATACTTGTTGGTTCTAATTATAAAGTGATGATGCCAGTAAGCATGTTATTAGGTGCAAATATATTACTATTTGCAGACACAATTGGTAGAAGTATTGTACCTGGTATGGAAATACCAGTTGGTATTGTTATGGCAGTAAGTGGAGGTCCATTTTTCTTATATATGTTAAGAAAGAAAGGAGCAAGCTATGGAAATTAAAGCACAACAGATACAAGTTGCATATGGCGAATACATTGCTGTCAAAGACATGGATATTCACTTAAAAAAAGGTGAAATCACTACCATTATTGGTCCAAATGGTTCTGGAAAATCTACAGTATTAAAAGCCATTACAAGACTTTTAAAATATAAAAAAGGTACTGTATATATGAATGAAAAAGATATGTTATCTTTTGGAAGTAAAGAGCTTGCAAGACATATTGGAGTATTGCCACAAAGCCACACAGCTCCTCCGGATTTTAAGGTAAAAGACCTTGTTTCATATGGAAGAATGCCATATCAAAGTTTTGGAAAAAGAAACAAAGAAGAAGATGAGCGTATTATTAACTGGGCAATGAAGGCAACAGGAGTTTACGACTTAAGAGAAAAGTCAATTACTCAGTGTTCCGGTGGAGAAGCACAAAGAGTGTGGATAGCTACTGTACTTACACAACAACCAGAAATGATGTTTCTTGATGAGCCTACTACATACCTTGATATTTCTCATCAGCTAGATACCATGAAACTTGTAAAAAAATTAAATAAAGAATCAGGAATAGGTGTTGTTATGGTTCTTCATGATTTAGGACAAGCATTAGAAGTTAGCGATAGAATTATTGTAATGAAACAAGGGAAAAAGTATGGAGAAGGGAAACCAGAAGAGGTTGTTACAAAGAAAATGATGAAAGATGTATATAATGTGGATTGTGACATTGTATGGATTGATGGAAGAAAAAAACCATTAATTGTATACAAAGAAATCTAATATATAACGTATAAAGATTTCACTGTATGGATTTCAAAGAAATCTAGTACACATAAAGTATAGAGATTTCGCTGTATGGATTTCAAAGAAATTTCGTAATATAGTTCTCCTAGTAATTTTTGCTAGGAGAATATTTGATTAGAAAAAGTAATAGAGGTAGATAAAATGAATGGAAATGAATTATTAGAAAAGCTAGGAAAACTTAGTCAAACGACATGTATGAAGGATGTAAAGCCTCTTACCGATGCATTATTCCCAGGGGCACATTGTCCACTTATGGGTTCTGCAATGGCAGTTAGAGGAATTGAAAATTCAATGATAGTAGTAATAGGAACAGATGAATGTTCTTATTATACAAAACATATGACACTTCATTCAGAAGAATTTGGTGGCATTTTTGGACGTGTGGTATCTGTAGTATTAGATAGTCGTGATGTTACATTTGGTTCAAAGAAGAAAATTGAAGAAGCAATGAAAGAGTTAATGGAAGAATACAAGCCAGAAGCAGTATTTTTAACAACTACTTGTGTCGTTGAAATTATTGGAGATGACATGGATATGATTGCTGATTCTTTAACAGAGAAGACTAGCATTCCATTTTTAGCAGTTCATACTGAACATTTTAAATGCGAAAATCATATGCCAGGGTTAGAACGAACCATTACCGCTTGTCTTTCTATTATGGAGCCTCAAGAAAAAGAAAATACAGTCAATGTATTAGGGCAACGAATGGGAAGTTTTAAAACAACAGAACTTTGCCGTATATTAAAAGAAAATAATGTAGAAATTGGGCTACAACTACCAAGTGGATGTAGTGTAGAAGATATTAAAACAGCGCCAAAGGCAAAATTAAATGTAGTAGTTCATCCAATTGCACTTCCACTGGCAAAGAAAATGAAAGCTAAATTTCAGATTCCCTATGTATTTTTTA
>CAJFOH010000020.1 GCA_904395845.1 uncultured Lachnospiraceae bacterium | reverse complement strand
AGGGGAAAATCATATGAAAAAGTATTTTAACAATATTAAAGTCTATATTCTACTAGACCTTATATTCTACTGTATTCTAATATTATCTAGTTCACTATTATCAGTTCTATTAATTCAGTTTATTGATGGTGGTTATAAGACAAGATTTGCACCAATATTAATTTCCTATGGAGTGTTAATTATTGTCTATTTAATATCAGCGTATATTTGTAATTTATTACAATGGAAGTATGGAATTAAGTTTCGTAAAAGCTTATCCCTTGATTATTTTTCTTCAGTATTAAACCAAAAACCAAAAGAATATTATAATCACCCAGTAAATTATTATACGGAATTCAACACACAAGATGTAAAAGCAATAGAAGCAGACTATCTTATGCCAATGCTTTCAATGATAAAGTCAGTGTTGACATTATTAATTCAGTTTTTCGTGTTAAAAGTCTACATTGATACTTATATTTTACTAATTGTTATGGCATTAGCAATTCTTAGTTTAGGTATTCCAAAGCTGACAGCCAAAAAGATTTCTTCTTTAAGGGAAAATGTAGTAACTCAAATGAAAGAATTTCAATGGTTTAGTCAAAATTTATTAGGTGGATATCCATGGGTAAATCCTAGAACAAAACAAGCGTTTTGTAAGGAAAATGAAGCTCATTTAGATAAGCAGTTGAATACGGAATATACATACGGAAGATTTAAATCTTTATCTCTTGTGTTAAATACAAGCCCAAATATGATAATTACATTTATTTGTTTATTACTTGTAGGAGTTTCCTTAAAAAATGGGACAATGACCTTTGGGGTAGCCAGTGCCTTAATGATGAATATTGGAACATTTATTGAGCCATTTAGTGAAATGGTATATTGTATTAATACAATGCAATCTGCAACAACAATTAAGAATAACTTTTTGCAGTTTATAAAGAAGCATTTACATACACAAAAGATGAATACTATGCAAGAAGTGGATAGCATACATTTAAAAAATCTACATTACAAAACCGATGAATTTTTGTTAGAAATTGACGATTTGGTATTAGAAAAAGGGAAAAAATATTTGATTGTTGGAGATAATGGAGCTGGAAAATCAACGTTGTTACGCATATTATCAAAGCAACTTTTGGAATATGATGGAAGTATTGTTATGGAAAGTGGAGAAGTTTGTAAGGATATTCGCCAATTAGATACTTCCAATCAAATCGTTTATTTGCAACAAAAGGAACAGTTATTTCTAACGGATTATGAAAATAATATTACTGTATTTGGAAGTTATCCGTATGATAAAAGTAAATTAATTCCCAATATAAAAAGGGAGAATCCATTAAAAGAGATGAGTGGTGGAGAGAAAAAGGTACTATTATTAGACCGAGTATTTAATATGAATTTGCCGTTTATTTTATTGGATGAACCATTTGCTGAGCTATCACAAGACAATCGCTTAAAGTATTATGAATATTTGTTAAGTCAAGACAATGGGATTATTATTGTTAGTCACGATAATATGTGTGAGGATAAATTTGATGGTATCATTCACATGAAGAAAAAAGATAGTGTGACAAGGGTAACACTTTGTTAGGAAAAAATACATATTGTTAATAGAAAAGAAAAACCAACTCTATCTAAGGGGAATTATATCACCTTTTTTAGTGTTGGTTTTTCTAGTGTTAACTTATCATAGTTATAATTATTGTTTTAGTTGATTTCCATTTACGCTTACGTTTACCCATGCATTCTCTTAATTACCTTTAGACGTGTAAATTCTTCACGTTCTTTTTCCTCTAAGGCATTGGAAATATGAGCACTTAGGTTTTTATAGGTTGGAATAGTAATATTCTTAAGTGCATTGGCACGTTTTTGTGTTTTCTTAATATTAGTTGCCAAACGATAGGCAGAGTTTTCAATCATTGATAGACGTATTGTTAACTCCTTTACTTTATTAAAACAAGCAAGTGCAACGTCAAGGGATTCTCTTGTACCATAGTAAGAAAATGCTGGTCTTAATGGTTCTTTTTCATATTCCACAAGTGGAATTTCTGTTCCCATAATACTACGAGTTTTAATAGTAATAGAGTCGGTAACAGGAACTGAGGCAGCAATTTCTTCTACACTATGAATCCCAAGTTCAATGTTTGCAATTTGCAATGCTTTGTATGCTCTTGTAAAGGTAGAGTCGATTTCAGACTGAATGGAAGATGCTTCTTCAATAAGATGAAACAATTCTTGAATCAAAATGTTTCTCTTTTTATCCATTAAGTCATATCCTTGTGTGGCAAGAGCAAGGGAGTTTTTCGCCGCTATTAGATTGCTTTTGGTAGGAAACTCATTTGGTTTCATAGGCGACCTCCTTACAAAAAAATGTTTACCATTGAGAAACTACAATTAAATATCTAAAATTTCATCTACACTTTGTGTAGGAGCATAGAACTCATCAAGTAATTTTGTATCAATACGGTCAAGTTCTTCTCTTGGAAGAAGTCCAAGTAACTTCCAACCAATTGTTAATGTATCAATAATCGTTCTATTTTCATTTTCTCCTTGACCTACAAAGATTTGTTCAAATGCTTTCCCAAACGTTAAGTAAATCTTATCAAGGTCAGATAATTCGTCTTCCCCAATAACGCTTGCTAACGCTCTTGCATCTCCAACTTTGGCATAACTAGAGAATAACTGGCTAGATACATCTTGGTGGTCTTTTCTTGTATAACCTTCCCCAATACCGTCTTTCATCAAACGAGAAAGAGATGGTAATACATTAATTGGAGGATAAATGGATTGACCAAATAGGGAACGGTCTAATACGATTTGTCCTTCTGTAATGTATCCTGTAAGGTCAGGGATTGGATGTGTAATATCATCATTTGGCATAGTAAGAATTGGAATCTGTGTTACAGAACCAGAGCAACCATCTACAATACCTGCACGTTCATAAATGGTTGCAAGCTCACTATATAAGTAACCAGGATATCCCTTTCTTGATGGAATTTCTCCCTTAGAAGAAGAAACTTCACGCATAGCTTCTGCAAAAGAAGTCATATCAGTTAAAATAACAAGGATATGCATTCCTTTTTCAAATGCTAAATATTCAGCTACAGTAAGTGCAAGCTTTGGAGTAATTAAACGTTCTACTACTGGGTCATTTGCTAAGTTTAAGAACATAGCAACGTGGTCACTTACACCACTTTCTTCAAAGGTACGGCGGAAAAATTCAGCAACATCATATTTTACACCCATAGCGGCAAATACGATAGCAAATTTTTCTCCATCTGCATCATCTCCAAGAGAAGCTTGCTTTACAATTTGAGCAGCTAATTGGTCATGTGGAAGACCATTTCCAGAGAAAATTGGTAACTTTTGTCCACGAATTAAAGTAGTAAGACCATCAATGGCAGAAATACCAGTACGAATATAGTTACGAGGATATTCTCTTGATACTGGGTTTAATGGTTTTCCATTAATATCTCTTTTTTCTTCTGCTACAATAGGACCAAGGCCATCAATTGGTTGACCAAGACCATTAAAGGTACGACCAAGAACATCAGCAGATAAAGCAACTTCCATTGGGTGTCCTGTTAATTTTGTATGTGTGTTTACAAGGGACATATTTTCTGTTCCTTGAAATACTTGAACAACAGCTTTATCTTTGTAACATTCAATGATACGACCAAGTTTCTTTTCTTTTTTATCTACAGTAATTTCTACGATTTCATCAAAGGCAGCGTCTTGAACACCTTCTAAAGCGATTAGAGGGCCGTTAATTTCACTTAAACCTAAATATTGAATAGACATAAATCATTCCCTCCTTATGCATTTTCTGCTAATACAGCATTGTAGTAATCATCAATTGCTTGTCTATAACGGTCAAAAGCACCTAAGTCTTTGTTAGGAACATCATATTTAATAGCAATTACCTTTTCAAAGATGTCATGTTTACGAAGAAGGCTCATTGGCATTCCCATAGTAACAAGTGCTTTGGATTTTTCATATAAGTATAAAATGGTTTCCATCATCTTCATTTGTTTCTTCATTGGAACACAAGTATCTTCCTTATGGAAGGCATTTTGTTGTAAAAATCCTAGACGGATAACTCTTGCAATTTCAAGAACTAATTTTTGGTCATCTGGTAATACGTCAGAACCAATTAATTTTACAATTTCCATTAAAGAACTTTCTTGATTTAATAAACCAACGATTTGATTTCTACAATCAATAAAGTTTTTGTCTACGTTGTTTGCATACCAAGGAGCTAAGTCACTTAAGTATTCACTGTAAGATGTTAGCCAGTGGATTGCTGGGAAATGTCTTGCATAAGCAAGTGATTTATCAAGTCCCCAGAAACAACGAACGAAACGCTTTGTATTTTGTGTTACTGGTTCGGAGAAGTCACCACCTTGTGGAGATACTGCACCGATAATAGAAACACTTCCTTCCGTTCCATTTAAGTTTTGCATCATACCTGCACGTTCATAGAAGGCAGATAATTTGGAAGCTAAGTAGGCTGGGAAACCTTCTTCTGCTGGCATTTCTTCCAAACGACCAGATAATTCACGCAAAGCTTCTGCCCAACGAGAAGTAGAGTCAGCCATAATAGCAACATGATATCCCATATCACGATAGTATTCTGCTAATGTTAAACCTGTATAAATACTAGCTTCACGAGCAGCAACAGGCATATTGGAAGTATTAGCAATTAAGGAAGTACGAGCCATTAAAGGATTTCCTGATTTTGGGTCTACAAGGTTTGAGAAGTCTTCAAGTACTTGTGTCATTTCGTTTCCACGTTCTCCACAACCAATATAGATAATAATATCAGCATCTGACCATTTTGCAATTTGGTGTTGTGTCATAGTCTTTCCAGTACCAAATCCTCCTGGAACAGCAGCAGTACCACCTTTTGCAATAGGGAATAATGTATCCAAAATACGTTGACCAGTTACAAGTGGTTTAGAAGCTGGATAACGTTTGTTTGTTGGACGAGGCACACGAATTGGCCATTTTTGTGTCATAGTTAAAGTTACTTCTTCTCCATTGTCTAATTGTAATGTAACAAGTGGAGCGTCAATGGTATATTGTCCATCTTCTACAACATTTAAAACAGTTCCTTCCATATTTGGAGGTACCATAACTTTATGAACGATAGCAGATGTTTCTGGAACTTCTGCGATAATTGTTCCTGGATAAAGGTGTTGTCCTTTTTCTACTACCATATGAGTATCCCAAAGTTTATTTCTATCAAGAGCATCTACACTAACACCACGATTAATGTAAGCGCCACCATCTTTTGCAATTTCACTTAATGGACGTTCAATCCCATCAAAAATGTTATTTAAAATACCAGGTGCTAATGTAACAGAAATAGCGCTTCCTGTTGAGATAACTTCTTCTCCTGGTTTTAGTCCTGTTGTTTCTTCATATACTTGAATAGTTGTTTGTTCTTTATCTAGACGAATCACTTCACCAACTAATTTTTCTTTTCCAACATATACCATTTCGCCCATGCGAAGATCTGTTTTTCCTTTAATATAGACAACTGGACCATTAATTCCATAGATAATTGGGTTAGTTTGCATGATGAATACCTCCAGTAAATCTAAAATTTTCTCTTGCTTCTTCTAACTTTGATTCAAATGAGTTATCAATTAAAATATTTCTGTTTGGTAATACAGCTCTTGTACCACCACCAAAAGAGTATTTACTAATAAATAGTGTTACACCAGTGATACTTTGAAGTTGTAACTGTTTTCCAGAATCGGCTGGGTCTAAATAAATAGTAATTTCTTCTTCTGTTGAAAATTTATCAGCAAAAGCACGAGCTTCTTTGATTTGTTGTGCTAATAAATTAGTATATTCTTCCGTTAGCATATATTTCTCTAATAAATCTTGAACTTCTACAAATAGCTTTTCTGTAAGTTCATTGGCTTTTTTACTAAGTTTACGCTTAATGCCTAACTGAGCTTGTGCTAATTGTTTGTTTCCGTCACGATGAATGTGTTCACGTTCCATTTTAATTTCTAAATTGGCTTTTCTTTGTTTATTTACTTTATGTTCTTCAAATATTTTATCTAAAGCAAGTTTATAATCTTCAAGAATTTGGTTGCTTTCTTCATAAGAGCGTTCCATAGAAGATTGTAAAAAATGTTGTAGCTTTTCTTCCGTTGTCAAATCAATCACCTTCTTTTTATAGTTTTAATCCAATGGCTTCACTTACATAACTTGTAATAAAGTCAGGTTTACGTCCAGTTCCATGTCTATCAGGAATTTCAATAATAAGAGGAAGTTTTGTTTCCAATTTGATTTTATTTACCACATCAGGAAAATCTCTGCCAAATTTTTCAGTAAGAAGTAAAATTCCTATGGATTTATCAGAAACAGCTCGTTCCATAGCTTCTTTCAGTTCTTCTTTTTCATGAACAACACAACCTTCTACTCCTACAAGGCGCATTCCTGTATAGGTATCTATATTGTCACTAATTAAATACATTTTCATAAGAAAACACCCTTTCTTTTTATGTTCATAGGATTTTTTCTGTTAGGAATTAACCGACAGCCTATAAAAAGCTGTCGGTCAGTTAAAAATTATAGCTTACTTAAAATCATAAATGAAATAATTAATCCGTAAAGAGCAACCCCTTCAGCAAGACCAATGAATACAAGGGATTTACCGAAGATAGAAGAATCTTCACTAATTGCTCCTAATGCTGCACTAGCTGCACTAGCAACAGCAATACCACCACCGATACAAGATAAACCAGTAACTAAAGCAGCACCAATGTATCCAAGACCAGTTGCTAATGTAGCACTTTCAGTAACAGTAACATCAGCAGCGCTAGCGTTTCCACCAAGCATCATAATAGCAGCGATTGTCATTGTACCAAAGAAAAGAATAGAGTTTAAACCAACAGTTGCTTTGTAACGACTTCTTTTCTTTTCCCCAAGGAAATAAATACTAAATGGAACAATAATACTTAATAATAATGCAATAACTAATGTAAATTTAACTAACATAGACATAATAACGTCCTCCTTAATGTGAATTTTTTTATTATAGTAATTAATATTATTTTTCTTCAGCTTCTAAGCTGCAGTAAGGCTTAAATTCTCGACCATTTCCTTTGTAGAAACGGCTAAATAATTCATAGTATTCCAAACGAAGTACTTGAATACCAACAACCAATCCTTCAAGACCACATACAAATAAGTTTCCAAGAATAATGACAATCCAGTTTGGTGTAGCTCCGTTTTCTGCACCTGCAAGCATTAATACAACTTCCATCATAGAAGCGTGGCTCACTGCAAATGCACCAATACGGATGAAGGATAGAGTATTTGAGAAGTAGCTAAGTAATACTTCAAATAGTTCAAAGAAACATTGAGCAAGAGTCATACCAATGCCACCAGCTTCTTCTTCCTTATGTTTGGATAATTTATGTTCGATTGGTTCTTTTAGTGCAATTAAAATTAGTGGAATGACAAACATAATGATTAGAATTGCAGTAGCAGGAATGGTTTTTCCAGCCATTAAAAGTCCAATCACTAATACAGCAGAACCGTAAAATACAAAACCTGCAATACCGTTAGTATCAAAGATTGTCATAATCGTATCTTTATTTCTTATGTTATTAATAATGTTAAACAACATAGTAAGTAGGACAAGACCCATACCAAATCCAATGGCAACGATAAATACAGTGTTTAGCTTACCAATAAATGGTACATTAGACATTGCGGATACTGGGTGAATCCATACAGCATCAATCACGTCTTCAAATCCAAAAACACTACCAAACATAAAACCAAAGAAGGTGGAGAATATACCTGCATATCCTATAATTGCACCTAAGTCCATCTTCTTAAAGTGGTAAAGGGAAAATCCTAGGATAACTAATAATAACCCTTGACCTACGTCACCAAACATCCAACCAAATATAAAGGCATATGTTAATGCAACAAATGCAGTTGGATCAAATTCTGTGTACGCTGGAAGTCCATACATACGAACAAATAATTCAAATGGCTTAAAAATCTTCCAGTTGCGAAGTTTTGTTGGTGGTTTACTAAAAATCTCAGGATGTTCATCTTCTCCAAAACAATAAACATCTTCATCGTTATCAAGTTCTTGTTTAAACTTTGTAGCATCTTCTTTTGTCATCCAACCACATAAGATGTAATATGTTGTATGGCTTTCTGTTAAGGCAGCCATTTTGCGAATATCATAATTATGAGATAGGATACTTAATTTTTTATAGGCAGAGTATAATTGGGATTTTCTGCCCTCAATTTTTTCCATACGAATGTTTGTTGCTTTGGCGATTTTTGCATTTAACTCAATAATTTGAGTTTCTAGTTTTTGTGCAGCTTCTTCAGCTGTACCTTCGTATTCATCAGGAAGATAAATACGTTCAAAGTGCATAGATTTGTAAATAGTATCAATTTCATCTGCATCGGCAGCTGGAACAAAGCATACACCCCAAACATAAGAATCATCACTGTGACAACGATAAAATACGGTATTTAATGTGTCGTAAATATATTTATCAAATTTTTCAATGTACTCTTTTGAAATTCGACCAAATCGAAATTTTACTGCCTTAAAATGTAAAATCTGGGAAACATCAAAATCCAATGAACGAAATGGTTCAATGGTTGCTAGTGATGTTTTTAGGCGATTGCGTTCTTTTTCTAGTTCGCTTGTGTCTTCTTTTAATTGTTCAAATTCATCGTTTAAGTCATTTATAATTTGAATCGCTTTGTCACTACTTATAGACTCATCATATGTTTCATTAGAACAATCCACAAGACGAATTAATTGAGAAGCTCGATTAAATACTTGTTTGTATGGATTCGTAGAAGCGTAAGGCTTCAAATCGGTAACATTCTTTAATTCTGTAAGGGCATTTTCTAAATGAATTTCATATTTTGTCAGATAGGTGTTTACCACTCGTTCAAAGTCAGTTTCTAGTCCCATAATGCTGACAAATTGCATTTTTTCAATCAATGATACTCACCTCCTTTATGGTAAATTAAATTTTTGCAGAATATTTTGCAATTTCCTTTGCGCTTAATCCATAACGAAGACCTTCTATAATTGTAGTAAGTCGAATAACTTCATATTCTTTTAAGAATAAGTAACAATTAATAGAGGATATGGAGTAAGGATTTTTCTTACTACTAGATAAATAAATGGTTTCTAGTAAGTGCATATAAATGGATTCAATGGATTGCTCGTCAGTTGATTCCATATATTGTTTTCCATAATAGCTATCTTTTAAAACGGCTTGCAACTCCTCTGTGGTATTTGCTTCTACTAAAGCAGAAATGGTTTTTGGCTTTAATTTATAGTTTACAGGAATGATTAAAGCATAAATTTCTGCTGGTGTTAGATGATAATTATTTTTGGAACGGTAAATCCATTGAAGATTTAATAAATCCAGTTTGTGTCCAAAATTATGAGTAATAATATCTAACTCTTTTCCTTTTAAAACCTTATCTTTTTGCTTCCACATATAAGAGAAGTAATATAGGTCTAATCCCATTTCATAGTCAAATAGGGTAGTAGAATTACTTTCGTGAATCATCATTAAAGGTTTATAATATTTAGTATCTCTTAAACACTCAATAAATTCATTTAAAGAGGAGCAGTTTCCTAATTTAATAATATCAACTTCAGAGTGTTTCTTAAAGAAATCTTCAAATAAAGGAAGTTCAATGGTTACATTAGAGCCTGAGTAGGCACTTCGCAAACATATTTTTAATACTGAGATTTCATAGTGAGTAAAAAATAAATCCATAAACTTTCGTTGTTTTACATTAGCAAAACGATAAAGTTTTGAAAAATCATGGTATAAAGAATAAGTAAGCAAAGCTTCTATTTGGCTACGATGTGTTTCCTTTTCATCTAAATGAGCAAATATCTGGGAATAGGCAGGGTGCTGTTTTAAAAACGAAAAACCATCACTTACAGAGGACATATTACTTAATTGCTCGTACTCATCTTTGGAAAGTAAGTTCTTTCTCATAGCACGAATTTTTGTTGTAATTCCACTGTATGAAAGTAAGTTTCCCATCAAATTCCCTCCTTATTATTAATGAATAATTGATTGAAAAATCGTTTGTGCTAATTGAATATGATCTTCTTCATATTCTTTTTCAAGGGCTTGTAATACCATATCTGTTTGTTTTTCTTGTTCTTTTAAATCCAAAGAAATTTGTTCAAGAAGCTGTGTTCTTAATTCTTCTATGGTATGTGCGGTTTCTTTTTCTACTGCTTCATCAAAATCACGAATTTTTGCTTCCATAGCAAGAGAAAGTTCTTTTTTCTTTTCTTCTACGGAATCCATGACAGAGGAGGCAGCAGATTCTATTTCAGATAATCGTTTTAATACATGCTCCATAGCATGACCTCCTAAATCGAAATATTTTAATTCTTGCATTTCCATATCATACACCTTTTCCAAAAAAAAGTCATTGACATTATCACTAAATATTTCCAGCAAAAAGTTTAAAAAATTGTGTAGAAAAATCAATCTTAACATAATATTAACATTAATAGAAAAAGGAAAAACATAATATTAACTTCATAGAAAAAATATGGGTAAAAATGTAATAAGATATACACAAAAAAGTATGTAATTTAAGTATAAATATATAGTAATAATTTTATTCATAACAATGAAAGGTACTTGTAACAAAAGGAAATGGAGTGTAAAATAGATTGGTACAACATATTAGAATTACGAAAAAGAAAAGGAATTAAATTATGAGATTAAGAAATGTAAAAGGTGCAAAGGAAGCAATGGTGGAAAGCCCATATGTAGTGGTTGAGCCAAAAGAATATAAGGGAAGATGGAATGAGGTATTTCAAAATTCTAACCCTATTTTTATTGAAGTGGGAATGGGAAAAGGGAATTTTATTACTACCCTTGCAAAGCAAAATCCAGACATTAATTATATAGGAATTGAAAAGTATTCTTCTGTTTTAATTCGTGGTTTAGAAAAAAGAGAAGAAGTAGAAAAAGAATTAGGTCATACCTTAAATAATTTAATGTTTATCCGTATGGATGCAGAAGAAATTGAAGAAGTGTTTGAAAAGAATGAAGTTAGTCGCATTTATTTAAACTTTTCTGATCCATGGCCAAAAGATAGACATGCAAAGAGAAGATTAACATCTACTACATTTTTAGCTCGCTATCACAATATATTAAAGCCAGATGGAGTGATTGAATTTAAAACAGATAATGTATCATTGTTCCATTTTTCATTGGAATCAGTAAAAGAAGCAGGTTGGAATTTAGTTGCTAGTACAGAGGATTTGCATCATAGTGATATGAATGAAGGGAATGTTATGACTGAGTATGAAAAGAAGTTTTCTTCCATGGGAAATCCAATTTGTAAGTTGATTTGTAATCGTTCTTGTTTCTAAGTTGTGGTTTGCTAGAAATATGCAAATGATTATGAAATAAGAAATAATACTTTTTCTATGCAAATACCCAATGAAATAGGAAAAGAAAACGTACAATAAGTAGAGTAACTTCATATTATAAAGTAATTGGATATAATATGGAGAATGTGATGAAAAGAAAAGCAGGGCTAAAGGCCAGTTTAGAGCGTGCAACTTATGATAAAGTAGCATTGCAAAGGAAGATGTTACAAATAAGAAAAGGTATGGATGAAGTCATATCCATCCTAGAAAAACCAAGAAATAATAAAGGGAAAAAATAAAAATGTTATTTTTTTCACAAATTATATGTTTTTGTATTTTCTTTTTTTAGAAAATCAGTTATAATAGGAGAGAAAAGTAACTGAAAATAATTTTAAATTATAATTTTAATTTATGGAGGAAAAGAATATGTTAGTTTCAGCAAAAGAAATGTTACAAAAAGCAAAAGAAGGAAAGTATGCTGTTGGTCAATTTAACATTAACAACTTAGAATGGACAAAGGCGATTTTACAAACTGCTCAAGAGTTAAACTCTCCAGTAATCTTAGGTGTATCTGAAGGTGCAGGAAAGTATATGGCAGGTTATAAGACAATCGTTGGTATGGTTAATGGAATGATTGAAGGATTAGGAATTACAGTTCCAGTAGCACTTCACTTAGATCATGGTAGTTATGAAGGATGTTTAAAGTGTGTAGAAGCAGGATTTTCTTCTATTATGTTTGATGGTTCTCACTACCCAATCGAAGAAAATGTTGCTAAGACAAGAGAACTTGTAAAGATTTGTGAAGAAAAGGGAATGTCTTTAGAAGCTGAAGTTGGTTCTATCGGTGGAGAAGAAGACGGAGTAGTTGGAGCTGGTGAATGTGCAGATCCAATGGAATGTAAGATGGTTGCTGATTTAGGAGTTACTATGTTAGCTGCTGGTATTGGTAACATTCATGGAAAATATCCAGAAAACTGGCAAGGATTAAGCTTTGAAACATTAGAAGCAATTAGCGCTCAAACAAAGGATATGCCACTTGTATTACATGGTGGAACAGGTATTCCAGCAGATATGATTAAGAAGGCAATCTCTTTAGGTGTAGCTAAGATTAATGTTAATACAGAATGTCAATTAGCATTTGCAGAAGCAACTCGTAAGTACATTGAAGCTGGTAAGGACTTAGAAGGAAAGGGATTTGACCCAAGAAAGTTATTAGCTCCAGGTGCAGAAGCAATCAAAGAAACTGTAAAGGAAAAAATGGAACTTTTCGGTTCTGTAAACAAAGCATAAATAGCATAGTAATGTATAGCATACCAATGCATAGCATATCAATGCATAGCAAACATAGGAATGCATTGCATAATATTGCATAAGTAAGGATTTATAATGGAAAAAAAGTCAAGGAAGAAGAAGGCAACAAGTATTGGTTCTGTCATTCGTGGAATGATTTTTGTCGTTGCCCTTTGTGTATTTTGTTACTCTGCATTTCAGTTGTATCAAATCTTTTCTAACTATAAGAAAAGTATTGATGAATACAACGATATCAAAGAGCAAGTGCAACATACCGTAGGAGAAGAGGAAGAAGAACAGGAATTCCCATCAGAAATTTATATTAATGGTGTATCTTTATCAGAGCTGTTAGGCAAGCGTTATGAGTTTGACTTTGATAAGTTATTAAAGATAAATTCTGAAGTAGTTGGCTGGATTAGTATTAAAGATACAACCATTGATTATCCTATGGTACAAACAACAGACAATGAAAAATACTTACGTCAAACACTAACAGGAGAATTTAACAATGCAGGTACAATCTTTGTAGATACCAATGTAATCAATCCTTTTGAAGATAGAAATACAGTGATTCATGGACATAATCAAAGAAGTAAGCAAATGTTTCATGATTTGATTTATTATGATGACATTTCTTTCTATCAAGAGCATCCTGTTGTTGTTATTTACACTCCAACAGAAACAATGGTTTATGAAGTCTTTTCTGCGTATAGCCATAGAAGTGAGTTGACTCCTTATAAACTTGGTTTTGCAAATGATAGTCAGTATGAAAGTTGGCTTCAAGAAATAAAAGCAAAATCGGTTATTGATACAGGAGTAGAAGTGGGAGCGAAGGATAAGATTATTACTCTTTCCACTTGTACCAATGATTGGGAAGATGAGAGATTTGTTGTTCATGCAAGGAGAGTGTATTAAGGACTATTTATTGTCTCGTATAAACTTTCAATAACAATGCTGTCAATATATAGACAGACTATAAAAACCTCCTTTTTTAAACATTAGAAAAAGGAGGTTTTTTATAGCATTTTAGTAATAAATAAGCAAAATGCTATTGAGGTAGGGGAGGTTAATTATGTTATTTAATTCATATGATTTTATGTTATTTTTTCCTATTGTAATAGGTATTTATTTTCTAATACCAAGAAAACTAAGATATGTTTGGTTGCTTATTGCTAGTTATTATTTCTATATGGGATGGAATCCAAAGTATGCAATTCTAATTGCAATTTCAACAGTTATTACATTTATTAGTGGTATTTTCATACATAAAGCAAACCAGATTGAAAATAAAACATTAGCGAAGAGATTGAAACAATGGACTGTGGCAGGCAGTTTTATTAGTAATCTTGGGATTTTAATATTTTTTAAGTATTTTGATTTTCTTTTACAAAATATAAATTTACTTCTTTCTAATATGGGAGTTTCTATTATTGAAAAGCCTTTTGATGTTATATTGCCAGTAGGAATTTCATTTTATACGTTTCAAGCATTAAGTTACACAGTAGATGTATATCGAGGTGATATTCAGGCTGAAAAAAATATACTTCGATATGCTCTTTTCGTTTCTTTCTTTCCCCAATTAGTTGCAGGACCTATTGAACGTTCAGGAAATCTGTTACAACAAGTTGATCATGTGGAAGAGATTCATGTGTGGAATTATGAAAGAATTACACAAGGAATCATTCTAATGATTTGGGGTCTTTTTCAGAAAATGGTCATTGCAGATAGGGCATCAATTTTTGTAAATCAAGTGTATGATGCCTATTGGATGTATGGGAGCTTTGAGTTAATAATTGCAACAATATTATTTGCGATACAAATTTACTGCGACTTTGCTAGCTATTCTTTAATAGCAATAGGAACATCAAAAATAATGGGCTTTCAGTTAATGGAGAATTTTAATGTACCTTATTTTGCACGTTCCATTAAGGAGTTTTGGGGTAGATGGCATATTTCACTTAGCACATGGTTTCGAGATTATCTTTATATACCATTAGGAGGAAATCGTTGTTCCAGATTAAGAAAGTATTTTAATTTAATGGTAACGTTTCTTGTTAGTGGAATTTGGCATGGGGCAAGTTGGAGTTTTATTGCATGGGGAGGAATTCATGGTATATACCAAATTGTTGGAGATATAATAAGACCATGGAAAAGATCCATAGAAAAGAAATATAACATGAGAACGGAAAGTTTTAGTTATAAGTTAGGACAAGTAATGATAACATTTATTCTGGTTAATATTTCATGGATTTTCTTTCGAATGAACTCCTTTGGTAAATCCATAGATTTTATCCATAGAATAGCAACAAGATGGAATCCATGGGTATTTTTTGATCAGTCTTTATATGGGTTAGGATTAACTCAATTGGAAATAGATATTTTAATTGTTGCCATTGTGATTTTATTTTTAATTGATCTTGTTCGTTACAAAAAGGGAGTAACGATAGATATTTTCTTGAAAGAGCAATGTTTATGGTTTCGCTGGTTTGTTATATTATTTATGATATTTTTCATATTTATCTATGGAATTTATGGACCTACATTTGAAGCAAGCCAGTTTATATATTTCCAATTTTAGGAGGTGCTTATGAAAAATATACTAATTAAAGGTATAAAAATTATTTGTTTTTTACTATTATTTGTATGTTTGCTTTTAAAATTCCATAAGATATTTAATTTCAAACAGGGAGACCCAGCACTATATTCCTTATCAAATTTTTATAAGCAACCAGAAAATAGCATTGATGTTATGTTTTTGGGTACAAGCCATGTTTATGAAAATATAAATACTGCAATTTTATATAATGAGTATGGTATTGCTGCCTATGATTTATGCGGGAGTGGGCAAACGATTTGGAATACGTATTATTATATGAAAGAGGCATTGAAGACGCAAACGCCTAAATTATTAGTAGTGGATATGTATGCAATGACTCAGATAGATGAATATAGTGACCATGGAAGAATTGTAAAAAGTAATTTTGCATTAAAATTATCAGAGGACAAAATAGAATCTGTAAAGGTAAGTGCTCCAAGGGAGAAATGGCTAAATTATTTGTTAGAATATCCTATTTATCATAGTCGATATAGTGAGTTGACAAGAGATGATTTTGTAACAGATCGTGAGGAAAAGTTGCTTGATACTTTTAAGGGCTTTGAAACCTATACGGCTACTACAGCATTTACAAAAACAAATGATTTTTATACAGAGGAAACAGTTGATTTTATAGAGAAGGGGGAGGAATACCTTTATAAAATTATAGAATTGGCAAAGGAAAAACAAATTCCACTTTTATTTGTAAAATCTCCGTATATTGTTATGCAGGAACATCAAAAAAGATTTAATAAGGTTTCTGAAGTGGCAGAGGAGGAGAATATTCCATTTATTAATTTTAATTTTTTGTATGATGAGCTAGAATTAAATTTTGAAACTGATTTTGAAGATTTTTCTCATCTAAATTATTTAGGAAATGTGAAATACACAAGATACTTGGCAAATTATATTAAGTCAAACTATGATATTCCAAATAGAAAAGGAGATCCTTCGTACCAATCCTATGAAAAAATGGTGAAACATTATAAGCAACAAATTTATAATTTTGAGTTAACGGAAACCAAGGATTTTCACGAATATGTAAGTAAGCTTCACAATGAAGACTATATTGTTGTATGTAGTGTGTATGGTGATTATAAAAATGCAGAAAATTATTCAGATGTTCGAGAAGAATTATTAGCACTGGGAATTGACTTAGGTACAGTAAATCACAATACGGTTTGGGTAATAAAAAATGGTGAACTTCTTTTTTCAAGTAGTGCAATAGAGCCATTTTGTTGGTATATGGATGTGAGTAAGTATGATACGCTAATGACATCATTTGAGATGGGTGCAGTAGAAGGAATTGAAATAAATCTTAATAACACCATATACAAGGCGGTAGAACAAGGTATTAATATACTTGTTTATGATACCGAAACTGAGAGTGTAGTAGAAGATGCTGGTTTTTCATTTGAGGGTGGAAGGTTCTTGTATGAAAAAACAGAATAGAAGCAATTATATTATGGATTGATAGGAAGATAGTATGTAAAATTAGCAAATTTAGGAAAGAAAAACTTGAAATCGTAAAAAAATTTTTGCTTGCACTTTTTTGGTAAATAGTGTATGATATGGTCAGCGGATAATTTCCGACCAGATAAGAAAATGATGAGGACAAGGACGTTTTCGCAAGGTTACGTTCCTGTCCTCTTTTTAGTATCAAAGAGTATATGCAATGAATCTGATGCTAAGAAATTATGGCAAAAAAGGAAAGAGAGGAAATTCTATGAGTGAAAAAATCAATGTAACAAAGATTTTTGGTCAAAATGTATTTAATGACACTGTTATGAGAGAACGTCTTCCAAAGAAAATTTATGAAGAATTAAAGAAGACCATTGAAAATGAAAAAGAGTTAGATCCATCTATTGCAGATAGCGTTGCACATGCAATGAAAGAATGGGCAATTGAAAAAGGAGCGACACATTATACACATTGGTTTCAACCACTAACAGGAATTACAGCTGAAAAACATGATTCCTTTATTTCCGCACCAAGACCTGATGGAAAGGTTATTATGGAGTTTTCAGGAAAAGAATTAATAAAGGGAGAACCTGATGCGTCATCGTTTCCATCTGGTGGATTAAGAGCTACATTTGAAGCGAGAGGATATACTGTATGGGATTGTACATCACCTGCCTTTGTAAAAGAAGATGCAGCAGGGGCAACTCTTTGTATTCCAACTGCATTTTGCTCTTACAAAGGAGAGGCATTAGATAAGAAAACTCCACTTCTTAAGTCAATGGAAGCAGTAAGTAGAGAGGCACTTCGTATTGTTCGTCTGTTTGGAAATACAGAAGCGAAAAAGGTAGTACCTTCTGTTGGGCCAGAGCAAGAATATTTCTTAGTAGACAAACAAAAATACTTACAAAGAAAAGACTTAATTTTTACAGGACGTACACTTTTTGGAGCAATGCCACCAAAGGGGCAAGAGTTGGATGACCACTACTTTGGTAGTATTCGTGAACGAATTGCTGCATATATGAAAGACGTTAATGAGGAGTTGTGGAAGCTTGGAGTATCTTCAAAAACACAACATAATGAAGTTGCACCAGCACAACACGAATTAGCTCCTATTTATGCACAAGCCAATGTAGCAGTTGACCATAATCAATTAATTATGGAAACATTAAAGAAAATTGCAGATAGACATGGACTTCATTGTTTATTACATGAAAAGCCATTTGCTGGGGTAAATGGTTCTGGAAAGCATAATAACTGGTCACTAGTAACAGATAATGGGGTAAACCTTTTAGAGCCAGGAACAACACCACATGAAAATATTCAGTTTTTATTAGTATTAACTTGTATTTTACGAGCAGTGGATAGACATGCAGATTTGCTTCGTGAGTCAGCAGCAGATCCAGGAAATGACCACCGTTTAGGAGCAAATGAAGCACCTCCAGCTATTATTTCCGTATTTTTAGGAGAGCAATTAGAAGATGTAATAAGCCAGCTTATTAGTACAGGTGCAGCCACTCATTCTAAGCAAGGTGGAACATTAAATACAAGTGTAACTACATTACCAAAGGTTGCAAAAGATGCAACAGATAGAAACCGTACATCACCATTTGCATTTACAGGGAATAAGTTTGAGTTTCGTATGGTTGGTTCTAGAGATTCTGTTGCAGAACCAAATGTTGTATTAAATACCATT
>CAJFOH010000019.1 GCA_904395845.1 uncultured Lachnospiraceae bacterium | reverse complement strand
TCTCGTAGAAAATTTGCCTGTCCTTGCACTGTGAAAGGATAACTGGTTACTGTATCATTGGCACCTACTGATACAGTATTTGGATGCCCATCTGTATCAACCAAACTATTTGCATAGCTAGTTTCTGCAACCATTACCTCTTTTCCATAGGTTTTTCTTACTGTTTCAAATTCAGATTTTAAATTTTCTAGTGTTCCATGCCAGTATGGATAATAAGAAGTTGCAAGGATATCATAGTCCACTCCATAGTTAGAAAGGACCTTTGCCCATGTTGTCATCATTGCTTTTTCTGGATTTGTCAAATGTATAACTACTTTAATATTAGAATTTACTTCTCTAACAGCCTTTGCACCTGCTTGAAAAAGCTGACACATTCCCCCTTTTTCCCATACACCAACAAAACCATTGGTTGTTTCGTTTCCAATTTGTACCATATCAACAGTTGCACCTGTTTGCATAATTTTATAAAGTGAATTCTTTGTAAATACACTCATAGCCTCTGCTTTTTGCTGTATGGTATAATTTTTCCATTCCTTTGGTGCTTGTTGCTTGGCTGGGTCTGCCCAAAAATCAGAATAATGAAAATCTATTAGCATTTTTATTCCAGCCTCAGCACAACCTTTTGCAATCTTTACTGCCGTATTTACATCATTATTTCCACCACCATATCCATTTCCTGATGAATTATACGGATTGTTCCATACACGAACTCGTACATGAGTAATTCCACAATCCTCTTTTAAAAATTTACAAAAATCCACAATATTATTAATTGTATTCCCATTAAAATCTTTATAAGTAACTCCACTAGAAAACTGGGATATTACAGAAGAAATGTCTACTCCCATAATAAAGTCATTGTCTAAACTTGGTACTTTTTCCACAAAGATTGGATCATTCACTGGTGGAATATATGTTGTCGTTGTTACAGTTAATAACGTATCTTTAAATAATGGCTGATAAGAGGAATCTTCTAGCGTTACTGCTATATAATAATTTCCTACGCTATTTAGTGTAGCATCTACACTAAGAGAGTGTTATTCTCCATTCTATTTTTCCTTTGTTTCTACTATTTCATATTTTCTTTTCTTACAAAAACAAGTGCCAAAATACCTATCAATGCACTAATTAGTGTTCCTATCCACACCACTACATTTGTATTATCACCTTCTGCAACATTTTCTCCACTATCTTTTATATCTTCTTTTGTTGTATCTGTTGTTTCTTCTTTCTTACTATCTTCTTCTGCTACACCTGTTGTTTCTTCTTTCTTGCTATCTTCTTCTGCTGTACCTGTTGTTTCTTCTTTCTTATTATCTTCTTCTGCTGTACCTGTTGTTTCTTCTTTCTTACTATCTTCTTCTGCTGTACTTGTTGTTTCTTCTTTCTTACTATCTTCTTCTGCTGTATCTGTTGTTTCTTCTTTTTCACTATCTTGAATTTCATCATCCACATCTGTTTGTTCTTGCTTTGTCAGTGTCAGACGGTCTGCACTTCCCCAACCTTCTGCTTCTATGAAAATAACAACTTGTAATTTTATAGAGGTTGGATTTTCTAATTGGAAAGTTACACTTGGTGTTTTACATTCACTAGCATTTAGTGTCCATCCACCTAACGCTACTTCTTTTCCTTTCGCTAGTACCTTTCCATCTTTGTCTAAAATTTGTAGTAATATTTTATCGGAAGTTGAACCCATTACAATTGCTTCAAAGTTATATGTGCCCTTTTCTAGTGCAATTAACTTATCATAAGTAATTGTAGCTGTCTGGGCCGTTTGGCTATACCAATGCAATGTACCATTTCCTTCTAAAACATCTTCCTTACTTGGAATCTCTTTTACACCATCTCCAATAACAGTAAAATTATCCCCTTTTTCAAAACCAGCATCTTCTAAATCAGAAATATAATTTAGAGGTAATACAGTAATAGTTGCAACCACTTCTGCCTCTGTTTTGTTTGCATATTCTCCACTTGTTACTTCTTTTGAGAATGATACAACCCCATTTACTTTGTATTCACCTGCTTTTTTGCTATCAATGGCTTGTAAATCTTCTTTGTTCCATATTACCTGTTCTAACATATTTCCTTGACTATAAATTACAGAAATTTGTTCTGGAAGAACACACGTTTCTCCATATTGAATGGTTTTTTGGACTCCTTCAATTTCCTCTACGGATACTTCATCACTGATTGCACCTGTTCTAACATAAGACCAAACCTTAATACTTTCTGTTGGCATACCATTTGGATAAAACATTGCTTGACTATCCATAGAAGAACCACCATACCATTTACCAGCATCTTCTGGGTCATATTCTGTTGAATATTTAGATGCCCAACCAGAGCCATGTACTTCCCACAACTGACGATTTTGTTCTAATTGCTTTGTAAAATCATCTCCAGTTAAATTTGTAGTATCCCCTACTGTAATCCATGCTGGCTCCCAATAAAATAATCCAATACCACCTGCTTCATTAATTACTTTTATAAAATCTCTTAAAAAGCTTGCTTGACCTTGAACAGAAATTGGATAGCCCTGCATAACATTTGTTCCATTGGAATGACCATCGCTATCTTCTGTTGTGTATGAATAGCTTGTTTCTGCAACCATAACTTCTTTTCCATAATTGTCTTTTACTTGCTTCATTTCATTTTGAAGATTCTCAAAAGTTCCATGAGAAGATGGATAATAGGAGGTAGCTAGTACATCATAATCTACTCCATTATCAAATAGTATTTTTGCCCATGTTGTCATCATAGATTTTTCTGGATTTGTTACATGAATCACTACTTGAATGGAAGAATCAATTTCTCTAACTGCCTTTGCTCCTGCTTGAAATAGCTGACACATAGCTGTATGCTCTGTTTCGCCTACAAATCCATAAATAGTTTCATTTCCAATTTGAACCATATCAACATCTGCACCAGTTGCCCTTATTTGTTCCAATGCATCTTTTGTAAATTCTTTTATTGCTACTTCTTTTTGTGAAACTGTATAATCTTTCCATTCCTTTGGTGCTTGTTGCTTTTTAGGATCTGCCCAAAAATCAGAATAATGGAAATCTATTAGCATCTTTACTCCTGCTTTAGCACAACCTTTGGCAATTTCCACTGCTGTTTCTACATCATTGTTCCCACCACCATAGCCATTTCCTGACGCATCATATGGATTGTTCCATACACGCACTCGCACATGAGTAATTCCACATTCCTCTTTTAAAAACTTGCAAAAATCCTCTATATTATTAATTGTATTTCCATCAAAATCTTTATAAATAACCTCACTTTCAAACTCAGACATTACCGAAGAAATATCCATTCCCATCATAAAATCTTCCCTTAGATTTGGTATCTTCTCAACGGTAATAGGAGCTTTTATTGGCTCATTGTTTTCCCCCTTTGTTTCTAATGAGGCAACAGTATTTTTGTATAATTCTGTGCCACTTGCATCTTGTAATGTTACTGCAATATAATAATTTCCAATGCTTTTTAATGTTGCATCTACTTGCAGTGAATTTGCACTTCCATTACTGTAAGAAAAATCCACATCTAACAAACCATCTTCTTGACCAGTCATCCATTGATCTGCCCACCACCAAAGGCTAAGGCCATTTTCCTCTAAGTTTGTAATTTCCTTTCCATTGTACGTTACTTTGGCAACTAGCGATATGGTATCACCTACTTGTAGAGAAGAATTATTAACAGTTACATTGACATTATAACCCTCATTCTTACTAGCTCCACCATCTGCCTTTGCTACATTGTTTCCTATCATAGTGATAACACACACTAGAACTAAAAATGCTACAATACTTACTTTAAAGTTTCTTGTTCCCATTTTCATTTACCTGCTCTCCTTCCTTGTTATATATGTTATTTAAATACAGTCTTATTATATAGTTTTTGTCTAATATAATCAATTTATATTTTATTTTAAAATTATTTTTATTAATTATATATAAATATTTGGTTGTATTTTGTGGAAAATACTTATTTTTATTCGGTATATTGTACCCTTTTTGCTCTCTGTAATTATTTGTTGCTCATCAAATAAACAGATACAGTGACTCCTTATCATAGAAATATACCTACTTAAGCTATCTTCTTTTATTTGCAGTATTTATCTTACGAAAGGTTTTTCTTCTTTTTGAAGCATTGCTCTACTTTTTGCCTATTTTGTTGAATGTTATAAAATGTATTTGATATAATCATTTTAGAAACACAGGATAGCTAGGAGGTCTATTTTGAAATATACGAAACATTCTCAATCAAAAGAACAACTGTTATATGATGCAGCTTGCAAAAAATTACTTTCCTACAAACCTATACTTGCCTATATTATGAAATATTGCATTCCAAATTTTCAAAATTGTACGATACAGGATATTGCAAACAAATATATTGAACAAGTAGAAATCTCATCCACAGGTGTCCATCCCAATGATTCTAATCCAAATGTAGAATCAAAATTTGTAACTAGCAAACTTATGGGACTTAACATAGAAGATAACACCATAACAGAAGGTAAAATTTTTTATGATATTCGTTTTTTTACTATTACCCCTGAGAAAGAACCTGTTCGACTAATTATTAATCTTGAGGCACAAACAACAGAATCACTATCTTATCCTCTAATTATGCGTGCTATGTATTATGCCTGTCACCTTATTTCCTCACAAAAGGAAGTTGAATTTTCTGGCTCTCACTATGAAGATATTAAGAAAGTATATTCCATATGGATTTGTACTAGCCCTTATAAAGCCAAGGAAAACTCTATTAATCGCTATTTCGTGACAGAAAAGCAAGACTATGGTATAATATCTGAAAAGAAAGAGTTTTATGATTTACTTGAAGTAATTATTATTCGTCTTCATTACGGGCATAATTCTGATAATGAACTACTTCATTTTCTGTCAACCCTATTTTCTCCTGATATATCATCTACGGTAAAATTGCAAGAGTTATCACAAGAACTTGGATTTACAATGAACCATAACATTGAAAGGACGGTGGAAGATATGTGTAATTTAAGCAATGGTGTATTACATTTAGGATTTGAAAGAGGTATTAAAGAAATGATATTTTCTATGCTATCCAAACATATAGAGGATAGTTTAATTATGGAGATTGCTCAAATCTCAGCTGAGCAACTAGAATCATTAAAAGAAGAATGGAAGAAAACAGGGGAATCTCACTAGATGTTAAGCCATATAATTTTTTATTTAGTTATGACCCTAAATAAAACCTATAAAAAAGGAGTTACACTAGATATTAGTATCTAGGTAACTCCTTTTTACTGCTATATTAATTATATTATTTTCCTGATGCTTCCAAACGAGCAAGTGCTTTTCTAAGTGCAATTTCTGCACGAGCTACACTGTCATCTTGACTATCATCTTTGATACGTCGTTCTGCACGAATACGAGCTTCCTCTGCTCTTTTTACATCGATTTCTTCTGGCCACTCTGCGATTTCAGCCATTACTACTATCTTTTCTTGTTGTATTTCCACAAAACCAGTATGAAGAGCTGCTCGCTTTACACCTTCATCTTCATAGATTTTTAACACACCTGGACTTAAAATTAATGTAGTAGGAACATGATTTTTATATATCCCCATTGGTCCTTCTGTTGTCTTTATTTCTATAAATGGAACTTCTCCTTCATAAAAGATACGCTCTGGTGTAATAATTTGTAAACGAAATTTTTCTGCCATAGTATTCCCCCTTATTTCACACGGGCTAATACATCATCAATGTTACCTGCATTTAAGAAATAACTTTCTGGAATATCGTCATGTTTTCCTTCAAGAATTTCTTTGAAGCCTTGTACTGTTTCACTTAAAGGAACATAACGTCCTTCTAAGCCTGTAAATTGTCCTGCAACGAAGAAAGGTTGAGATAAGAAACGTTGTACCTTTCTTGCACGAGAAACGATAAGTTTTTCTTCTTCAGATAATTCATCCATACCTAAGATTGCAATAATATCTTGTAATTCTTTGTATCTTTGAAGAATTTCTTGTACTCCACGAGCAACATTATAGTGTTCTTCACCAACGATTCTTGGATCAAGAATACGAGAAGAAGACTCTAATGGATCTACTGCTGGATAAATACCAAGTTCTACAATAGAACGAGATAATACAGTTGTTGCATCTAAGTGGGCAAATGTTGTAGCTGGAGCTGGGTCAGTTAAGTCGTCCGCTGGTACATATACTGCTTGAACAGATGTAATAGATCCATTCTTTGTAGATGTAATACGTTCTTGTAATGCACCCATTTCTGTTTGAAGTGTTGGTTGGTAACCAACAGCAGATGGCATACGTCCAAGTAAGGCAGAAACTTCTGAACCTGCTTGTGTAAAACGGAAAATGTTATCAATGAAAAGAAGTACATCCTTTCCACCTTTATCTCTAAAATATTCCGCCATTGTAAGACCAGTAAGACCTACACGCATTCTCGCTCCAGGTGGCTCATTCATCTGACCAAATACCATGGTAGTTTTGTTAATAACACCTGATTCAGTCATTTCGTGGTAAAGGTCGTTTCCTTCACGAGTACGTTCCCCTACTCCTGTAAATACAGAATACCCACCATGCTCTGTTGCAATGTTACGAATTAATTCCTGAATTAATACTGTTTTACCTACACCGGCACCACCAAATAGACCGATTTTACCACCTTTTTGGTAAGGGCAAAGAAGGTCTACAACCTTAATCCCTGTTTCTAAGATTTCAGTTGATGTAGATTGTTCTTCAAAGGCTGGTGCTTTTCTATGAATTGGATAATGTTCTACGCCTTGTGGAGCTTCTTTATTATCAATTGGCTCACCTAATACGTTAAAAATTCTTCCTAATGTTTCTTCTCCAACTGGAACGCTAATTGGGGCACCTGTTGCAACTGCATCCATTCCACGAACCAAACCATCGGTTGGTCCCATGGCAATACAACGAACAGTATCATCACCTAAGTGTTGAGCTACTTCAACTGTTAAGTTACTGCCGTCTTTTGTTGCAATACGAACTGCCTCGTAAATTTCTGGTAGCTTTCCAGATGGAAACTTAATATCTAAAACCGCACCGATAACCTGAGTGATTTTTCCGATATTTTCCATTTATTTACTCACTCCTATTGTTTCTTTATTTTTTCTTTTTCAGTTTCACTAGCTAATTGCTTGTGCTCCTGCAATAATTTCTGTAAGTTCTTGTGTAATTGAACTTTGTCTTGCTCGATTATATTCTAATGATAATTTTTCAATCATTTCTTCTGCATTACCAGTTGCCGCATCCATTGCAGACATTCGTGCACCATTTTCGCTGGCAACACATTCTAGCAAAGCACCAAAAAGCAAACTTGTCATATACTTTGGAATAATTTCGTCTAACACTTCTTCCTCATTCGGTTCAAAATTCATAAGTGTTGTCTTATCTTCCTTTATATCCATTTCACCATATTCCACTGGTAATAACTTTACTACCTTAGGCTCATGGCTTACTGTATTTTTAAATGATGTATATGCTAAGTAGATTTCGCTAATTGTTCCTTCTGCAAAACCTTTTAATACTTCTTCACTAATTTCCATTGCATCTTTATATAATGGCTCATTGATTACATCAGAGTAATCCTTTTTTATATTGTATTTTTTACGCTCTAACATTTCTTTTCCTTTACGACCAATAGAATATACCATTGTGTCGTCTTGTGTAAATCCATGCTCTAACACTTTTCTTACAATATTTCCATTATATCCACCTGCAAGACCACGATTGGAAGTAATTACAATCACAGCTTTTTTTCCACTTTTTCCTGCTTGTAAATATTTATGGTCAATATTTCCTGCACTAGCAAGAATAGAGGTTACTGTGGAATACATATAATTAAAATACGGCTTTGAATTTTCTGCCTTTGCTCTTGCTTTTTGTAGCTTTACAGTAGCAACAAGTTTCATTGCCTTTGTAATCTGCTCGGTACTAGTAATGCTTTCTTTTCTACGTTTTATGTCTCTCATTGAGGCCATAGCATTACCTCCTAAAATTGTGCCTTACATTCTCCAATTACCTTTACAAGTAATTCTTCGATTTCAGGTGTTAATTCTTTTCCTTCACGAATGCTTCTTGGAAGCTCTGCATACTTGTTATCAATTAATTCAAACAATGCATCTTGGAACTTAAGAATATTTGCTACTGGAATATCAAGTAAGAACTTCTTAACTGCTGCGTAAATAATAATTACTTGGTATTCTACTGGCATTGGCTTATATTGAGGTTGTTTTAAGATTTCCTTAATACGTTCCCCTTGAGCCAATTTTTCCTTTGTATCACTATCAAGTTCAGAACCAAACTGTGCAAATGATGCAAGCTCACGATATTGTGCAAGTTCCACACGAATTGGTGCTGCAATCTTCTTAATTGCCTTAATTTGAGCAGCTCCACCTACACGAGATACGGATAACCCTGCATTAACAGCTGGACGGAACCCTGAATTAAACATTTCTGTTTCAAGATAAATTTGTCCGTCTGTAATAGAAATTACATTGGTTGGAATATATGCAGAAACATCACCTGCTTGTGTTTCAATAATTGGTAGAGCTGTTAAAGATCCACCACCTAATTCATCAGATAAACGTGCAGCACGTTCTAATAATCTAGAATGTAAATAGAATACATCCCCTGGATATGCTTCACGTCCTGGTGGTCTTTTAAGAAGTAAGGAAAGTGTACGATATGCAGCTGCGTGCTTTGATAAATCATCATACACAACTAATACATCTTGTCCTGCTTCCATCCATTCTTCTCCAATGGCACAACCAGCATATGGGGCAATGTATTGAAGTGGAGCCATTTCACTAGCAGTAGAAGCTACTACTGTTGTATAATCCATTGCTCCATATTCTTCTAATGTCTTAACAATAGAAGCTACTGTAGAAGCCTTTTGTCCAATAGCTACATAAATACATTTTACATTTTGTCCCTTTTGGTTAATGATTGTATCAATAGCAATGGCTGTCTTACCTGTTTGACGGTCACCAATAATTAACTCACGTTGCCCACGTCCAATTGGTACCATGGCATCAATTGCCTTAATACCTGTTTGTAAAGGAGTATCTACTGACTTTCTTGCAATAACACCAGATGCTACTCTCTCAATTTGACGGAATTTTTCTGTTTGAATTGGTCCTTTTCCATCGATTGGTTGCCCTAATGCATTTACAACACGACCAATCATAGCATCACCAACTGGAACTTCTACTACACGTCCTGTTGTCTTTACAATATCTCCTTCATTAATATTTTGGGTATCACCTAATAATACTGCACCTACGTTGTCTTCTTCTAGGTTTAGTACCATTCCGTAAACTTCTCCAGGAAATTCCAGCAATTCTCCTTGCATGGCATTTTCTAGTCCGTGGATACGGGCAATCCCATCTGCTACCTGAATTACAGTACCTACATCAGATACTTGAAGCTTGGCAGAATATCTATTAATTTGCTCTTTAATTACAGAACTAATTTCTTCTGGTCTTAAATTCATGAAGCAAATCCACCTTTCTATAAATTTGTCTTTTTATCCAGTAAAACGCTTACATAACCATATACTTATATAGTAACCATAGCTTACTTTGTAACCATAGCTTACTTCGCAACCATAGTTTACTTCATATTCATAGGAAACGTAATTTACATAAAATTTCTTACTGAATAATTATTGTGCCAAAACTACTGCAATAAACCACTTTATCCTTCGCCATTTTTGTAGGGAAATCCACTTTGTAGTCTACTACTTTGTAGTTTTTTATTTAGATTTGAATATTCATTAATTGTTTTTGTAAATCGTATAGACGCTGCTTAATGCTACCATCTACCACACGATCTCCAATGCGGATAACAACACCGCCGATTAAAGAAGAATCTTCCTTATAACTCACCTCTAATGTATGATAAGAAGTTGTTTGTAATAATTTTTCTTCTATTTCTTTTTTTTGTGTATCTGTAAGTGGTAATGCAGAAGTAACTTCAACAACACCAATCCCTTTGTGTTCTTTTACACAATCCACAAAGTAAGAAAAGATACTATGGAAATATTGTTGTCTTCCTTTTTCAAGTACAACACAAATAAGTCCTAATAACTGATCACAAACCTTACCTTTCAATACATTTTGAACTACTTCAACTTTTTCTTCCTTTGTAATCTTTGGATGACAAAGGAAACGGGTAAATTCTTCATTTTGTGTTAGAATATTATCCACTTCCATGACTTCTTCATAAAGAGTATCTAATATCTGATTTTCTAATCCGCTTTCAAATAAAGCATCTCCATAGGTTTTTGCAACTATTTTTGCCATGTATTATCACCTATTTCCTTTAGAGTTTCTTCAATTAATGTTTCTTGAATCTGTGTGTTCATATTAGCAGAAACAACTTTTCCTGCCATAATAGACGCAATGGAAATCATTTCTTTCTTCATATCGTCTAATACATGCTTCTTCTCAAGCTCAATTTCTTTTAATGCACGAGTGCGAATACGATGAGCTTCTTCTTTTGCTTCAGCAATAATTTCTGCCTCTGTTTTCTTTGCACTTTTTCTTGCATCACTTAAGATAGCTTCTGCTTCTTTTTTAATGTTATTTAGTTTCTCACTATACTCAGCTTTTAGTGCCTCTGCATCTTCGCGATCCTTTTTTGCACCATCAATATCACTCTTAATCTTATCTTGTCTTTTCTTTAACATATCCCTTGCAGGATTGAAAAGTAAATAAGACATAACTAAAAATAGAATGAAAACTGCTACACCAAGTAACACAGCATCATGAATTAATTGAGGATTAAGACCAAAGAGAAACTCATATTCTTTGCTCGTTTCTGCTGCAACAAAAAAACTTGCTGCTTGTAACAATTTCATCTATTTTTCGCCTCCTTTAATTTCCTACATTTTTAACTAGTCAAAGAGGGTTTACCACTATCTGACTACTCTTTTTCATTAAATTAAAGGCTTAACGAATAATAGAAGAATTGCAACTACTAATCCATAAAGACCAGTTGTTTCTGCTACCGCTTGTCCTAAAAGCATAGTAGAAGTAATATCACCCTTAGCTCCTGGATTACGTCCTACTGCACTTGCTGCATAACCTGCTGCAATCCCTTGTCCAATCCCTGGTCCAATCCCAGCGATAACTGCTAAACCTGCTCCAATTGCTGAACATGCTAAAATTAAATCTTCACCTGTAAACATATTAATTTTCCTCCTAAATGTTTGTTTTCTTTTTTATTCTTATAAGTGAATAAATTCACATTATAATACAATATCATTCTTTGACTCATTATCCATTCATCTTATCTTGAATATAAGTCATAGTTAACATACAAAATACGTATGTTTGAATTGCTCCTGCAAACAAATCAAAATATACATGAAGTGCTGCTGGCACTCCTAATTTGAAAAATATTGGAACCATAGCATACCATAATGCCATAATAACAGTTCCTGACATAATATTACCAAATAAACGCAATGATAAAGATACTGGGGTTGCAAATTCACTAATTACATTTACTGGGAATAAAATAGGAATTGGCTTAAATAAGCCAGTAAAATAACCACCTTTTTGAACTTTAATACCATTATATTGTATCATTACAAAAGTGATTACCCCAAGCATTAGTGTAACGCCATAGTCAGCAGTTGGTGGTCGAAGTCCAAAAATACCAGATATATTACTAATAAAAATAAAAATGAAAATACATCCAATATAATTACGGAACTTGCTAGCGTTCTCACCCATACTACCACTCACAATACCATCTAATTTTTCTACTACCAATTCTGCAATATTTTGAATGGTTCCTGGAACTTCTTCCTTCTTTGCCAAACTACGATTAGCAATTACTGCTAAAATAATGATTGTAGCCATTACAATTAAAATTGATATATGAGTTGTTGTAATCCAAAACTCTTGACCAAATAACTTGTAGCTAAATAACCCTTTGATCATAATATCAATATCATTGGCTGCTGTCATAAGATAATTCATCCTCTTCCTCCTTTCCCTTTATTATGCCTAATAATTTATGAGTAAACGGTCTCATATAAACCGCTACTTTCAATGATAAAATACCAAAAAATACAGCAAGTGTGTTCAAATACTGAAAATAACAAGTAATCACTAATAAAATGGCAATGGCTGTGGTACGAATTATATAAGATTTTGTTGCATGATTTTTTGCACCATGCTCTCCAATATCCATACTAACCTGAAGAGAACGTCTAATATGGGAAAACATAAGACAAGCTGCAACACAACCTGCTCCAAATCCCAATACAATAGATATTTTAAACAACGACCAATACATTGGTCCTTTTATCACTAGGCTTAACAAACCCATTCCAATAATACCTATTAGAACAATTCCAACAATAACGTCGAAAAAGACTTCACTTGTTTCATCTTTCTTCCTCATCATCGTCCTCCTTCCAGCCAGCCATTAAGTCATATTCTTCCTCTTGCTCTGGCTTTTTTTGAGATTTCAATACGAATTTAATTAAACGGTATCCACTAATTGCTCCCACCATTACTCCAAAAATAAGTAATGGTACTGTAGTCCATGTATGAAATTTATTATCAATCCATATTCCTAAAAATAAAAAGAGAAAAATTGGAAATAGTATTGTAATCGTTAATTGACTAAACATTGAAAGAGCTTTTACAATATCTTTATTATTCCCCATATTTTTCCCTCTCTTTTCTTGTACTTACTTTGTTTTTTTGCAACTATATTCTACTATTTTTAGTAAAATTGGTAATTTTTCTCTTTTTTTATCCTTTTCACCAAAAATAATACTTGTTTATTATAGTGGATAACAATAATAAAGTCCAATACTATATGAAAATTTTATAACTTTTTTAGATTTTATATTTTCTTTTTTGCGTTATAAAGATATAGTAATTGTTCTTCCACTAGGCTCATACGCCACTACTTCTACACCTGCTGCTTGAAACATTCTCTTTGAAGCAATAACAGATGGTGTATCTGCATACTTATCACAAGCATACACAACCGTTTTAATCCCTGCTTGAATAATAGCTTTTGCACATTCATTACAAGGAAATAAAGTAACATATATTTTGCAACCTTCTAAACTTCCACCTCTATAATTTAAAATAGCATTTAATTCACTATGGGTAGAATAGAAATATTTGTTGTCACAGCCTTCTCCTTCCCTCTTCCAAGGAAATTCATCATCCGAACATCCAATAGGAAATCCATTGTAACCCATGGACAAAATTTTGTTGGTTGGACTAACAATACAAGCTCCCACTTGTGTCCCTGGATCTTTGGAGCGATGTCCAGAAAGCATAGCAACTCCCATAAAATATTCATCCCAAGAAATATAATCTTGTCGTTTTGTAGTCATACATACTCTCCCTTCTGTGTGGTTTGTATGAATTGTTTCTCTCTTAATAATTGTTGAAACGTATGTCTTTCCTATTAATCTTCAATTTGAGCAATACGCTTAATATGTCTTTCATCTCCAGAAAAATCAGTATTTAAAAATGTATCCACAATTTTCACTGCTAATCCAGCACCAACAACACGACCTCCTAAACATAATACATTAGCATCATTGTGTTGTCTTGTTGCTTCCGCACTAAAACAGTCTGTACATAGTGCTGCACGAATTCCTTTTACCTTATTAGCAGCAATAGAAATACCAATTCCTGTACCACAAATTAAAATTCCTTTATCACATTCCTTAGAAACAACAGCATTTGCTACTTTTTTTGCATATACTGGATAATCCACTGCACTTGTATCATCACAACCAAAATCTTTGTATGCTATGTTATTTGCTTCTAAATACTTAATAATTTCCTTCTTTAATTCAAATCCACCATGATCACAACCTAATGCTATCATAATCATCCTCCTAATCAACTCTTATGTTTGTTTTATTTTTAACATGATATAAAAACGTATGTTTTGCCATTGTGGAAGTATCTGTTTATAAAAACTCCCACTTACACTTACATATTATATACAAAATTATAGGCGAATTCTTGAACATTTTTCCCTTATTTCTGCACTCCATTTTGAAAATCTGTCTTAAACATAAATAATTTTATGCCCTGCTGCCTTCATCAATCGATTTTCAATGGCATCTTTTAATATGCCAGTACTAATATGTTCTGATACAATAATAGAAACATTTTCTGAATCAAATGCTCGTAATACATGATACAAATTATGAGCAATTTGTTTTGAATCCTGCTTATCTCCAATGACTTTTATTACCATGTTATTTAAGTCATCTTTCTTCTCTGTATAAAAAGATTTTGTCTGGTTTGTACAAATAATACCAACCATTTGATTTTCTTCTTTCTTTTCTTTTATTATATCTAATATTTTGGATGCTACTAGCTCCTCGTTTCCTGAAACAATGGTAAGTGGCGCTTTTGGTGCGTAATGACGATACTTCATTCCAGGTGCTTTTGGTGCAACTGTATCGCTTACTTTTTTTGTAATGGCTTCGTCCATTTTTACACTACCAATAACCTGTTCTATCATCTCCTTTGTAATAGAACCTGGTCGTAAGATCATTGGAAGTTCTCCACTTACATCTACAATAGTAGACTCTACACCAATTCCTACACTTCCACCATCTACAATCATATCAATTCGACCATTCATATCTTCCACCACATGATCTGCCATTGTTGGACTTGGTCTGCCAGATACATTTGCACTTGGTGCTGCAATGGGAACGCCTGCACACTCAATAATCTTTCTTGCACAAATATGACTTGGAAAACGTATGGCAACTGTATCTAGTCCACCTGTTGTTTCATATGGCACAAATTCTGTTTTCTTAAAAATTAAGGTTAACGGACCTGGCCAAAATGAATCCATTAAAAGCTTCGCTTTTTCAGGTATATATGCTACCAAAGGAAGCATCATCTCCTCATTGCATATATGTACAATCAAAGGATTATCCGATGGTCTACCTTTTGCAGTATATATTTTTTGTGATGCCGATTTGTCTAATGCATTACCTCCAAGACCATATACTGTTTCTGTTGGAAATGCTACAAGTCCACCTTCTCTTAAAATAGCACCAGACTTCTCATATACAACTTGACCTTGTTCTTCTTTCATTACTAAAGTATCCATAGATACCTCCCGTCTAAACAAACTCTCGGTTAAAATCTACTTTTTTCTATACTAACTACTTATTTTTATGCTTCATGTTCTATTAATTTACATAGATTTTACATTACAATATCTGTTCCATTATACCTAATCGTTTTTATAAATGCAATATATTTTACAAGGGGATTTCATAATTACCTATTTCAAAAATATAAAAAGTATCAAGAAACTATACATCTTCTGCATAGTTTTTGATACTTTTCTTCTATTTATTCATCAAATACTCCATAATTCCAATTCCTACTGCCTCGGCAATGCTTTTTTGGTACTCCTCTGTTTTTAGCTTATTGGCCTCATAAGAATTACTTAAAAATCCACATTCCGTAATTACAATCGGACAAGAAGTATGTATTAATAAATAATAGTCTTTATTTCCCTTAATTGACCTTCTGTTTTCTTCTTCTCCTACTACTAAATCAAAGCTTTTTTGTATAGCAGTTGCTAGTTCCTTTCCTTCTGTTGAAGTTTCATAATAAAACACTTGTGGTCCTTTTACAGCTTCGCTAGTGTAACTATTCTGATGAATACTAACAACAATATCTGGATTTGCTTCTTCAATAATCTCAATTCTCTTTTTCATATCAGTTATCTTTTTATTACTATCTGTTTCCTGATATAGAGGAGTATCATCTGACCGTGTCAATATAACCGTTACCCCTCTGCTTTCTAGTTCTTCCTTTAGGTACAAAACAATACTTAAGTTAATATCCTTTTCTAACTCTCCATGAATTCCTACTTTCCCAGAATCACCTGCCCCATGTCCAGCATCTAACACTACTACAAAAGAGTTTTCTTGAGAATTTTTCTGCACATTTTCTTTTAACGATTCTTGAGATTCTTCTAAAGAAGTTTCTTTTTCTTGTGTGTTAGCTGCTGTTTCCACATCTTCTCCTCTTACATAAAACAAAACAAAGGATAAGCTTAACAATAGCACTGCCATAAATATTTCTAATCGCTTCACATCTCACTCCATATTTTTTCTTGTACTTTACTATATGCAACCAACCGAAAAAATATGGGTATTGTTAAAAATATTCGCCAATTAACTCCCAAACATAATCATCTTCTAACCCTAACTTCCATGCAGATATTCCTGCTATCTGTTGATCTTTTATAATTTCTAGTTTTTCTTTTAAAGAAGTTTCTTCCTCTAACCAGATTCTATAAAATTGATTGTTTTCCTCATATTCTGCATAGTATTGTCCCACTTGCTCATCCCACACTGGAGTAATTCCTTTCTCCTCCAAAAGTGTAACACTACTTTTCATTCCTTTCGCTTCGCTTGTTAAAGAAAATCTCTCATACTTTGAATTTTCATCTTCTATAATTTTTGCATTAGGACTAGATAATTCTGCTGGTGTTTCACACCATAACCTTGTATAAAATGGAATGGCATTAATCACTTTTTCTTTTTCCACTTCTAGTAAGGTATCTTCAATTCCTTTTTTTACAAATTCTTTTGATGCGGTTGAACCTGCTTCCATTCCTCCTGCCCAATGCTCATCATATCCCATAATAACTACATAGTCCGCAACAATTCCTTGTTCTTTTCTATCATAGTAATCCGTTGAGGTACTTGGTACATAATTATCAATGGATAATACTAGCTTCTCATTTCTACAAGCACTAGATAGTTCACGAACAAACTGAATATAATGGACTCCTGTTTCTTTTTTAATTTTCTCAAAGTCCAAATTAATTCCATCAATTCCTAACTTCTTTGCCTCTTTTATTAATCCTTCAATTAAGGAAGTTCTCGCCTGTGTACTACTAAGCAACTTATGGCTGTCAATAGAAACATTAATATTGTCAATCATAGCCCAAACCTCAAGTCCGTTTTCATGTGCTTTTTTTACATATTCCTTACTTCCTCTTGACTCAAATGTTCCATTTTCATCTGTAACTGTAAACCAACTAGGAGATATGGTATTTAATACACCTTTTGTTTTCTCTATAATACTCTCTAAACTATCAATCCCTGAATTAGTTAAATTTTGTTGCCAAGCCATTACAATCTGTTCTTCTCTTGTTAAAGACGGATAATCAAACACTACATAATCTCCTGTCATATGAGTAGATACTCTGTCTTCTTGTAACCATTTTGTTTTTATGTAACCAATCACTCCACTCTTTAATTGAACAAGACTAAATTCTTTTTCTTCCTTTAGGATAAATACCGTATCCCCCTCTTGTATCAACTCTAACATAGGACTTTTTATATTCTTTTTGTAATGAATAGAACTTTCTTTTTTGACAATCCCTTCTATTACTTCTCCTTCCCAATCACTCCATATCCAAACAAAATTTTCCTGTTCATTAACCACACTTGTTACACTATATACTGATGTTATAAAATCAAGTGCAATATATATGGAATCATTTTTATTTAATAAAATAGCACTAGACAACTTTGTTTCCATATCATCAATTTGATAGGTGTCCTCACCAACTCCAATCTGTAACACTTTAGTTGGTAATGCATACAAAAGTTGTTCTCCATCCCAGTAAAAACGAGTAGAAATATAGTCTTGCACTTGTTGTAATGGCAAATAAATGATTCCATTTTCTTTTATCCCATTAACTTCTAATACTTGACGATTAACAATCAAGCCTACCTGCTCATTGCTACGATTAAAATAAACATTATAATTCATTTTTTCCTTACTTGGTATTTGTAGATATATAAAATAAATAGCACCTAGCAATACAATAAGACTAAGGCTAACCATTACAATATTTCTCTTTTTGCGTTCCATTCTGCTCCTCCATATAGCTGTTTTTATAATAGTATTACATCACAAAATATATGAGAAATCAACTATTTCTTTCTATGTAAAACTTTTCTATAACCCTATTAAGATAATAAGAAACTACCATTATTTTTATACTATTTGTGAACATTTCCCTATATACAAACATATATAACAAGGAGCAGAAAGAAACTTCCGCCTTACGTTTAAAACTATCTAGGCATGATACGTATTAACAATCTACGATTATAGTTTTTGTGTGTAAAGCAAAAAACCTATTTTTTCTGTGTTATCTTATCAAAACGTAATTCAACTACTTTTCCAGCAGAATCTGTAATATAATCCCCCATATAATTGCCTCTTTCCCTTACAACACATTCTGTCACAATATCGTCAATGGGTTGTTGTTCTCCAGAAAGGGTAATCATAATGCCTTTTTGATTATATTCTGCTAATTGGTCTGTAAAATGTTCACACAGTTCTTTTTCCTCCTGTGTTACATACTGATATTTCCCCATAGTAACCTCCAAGTGCCTTTTAATGTGATATTGATATCATTTTCCTATTGTTCCAAAAGATTTGAATTTCATTTTGACGTTGCCTTAAATATTCCCTTACCATGTAAACAATATCTTCGTAACCCGAATAGCTATGAAATGTTAAAGCAAATCGATAATACAAAGCTACTGCCCCTAATAAACCAATTGGCTGTTCCCCATAATACCAATCCACCTATTAAGAAGCCCTCTGACTAAAGCAAGCAGTACCTTTCCTTAACTATACCTACCTACTACCATTTTTTCTATTGTATATGCCTCTTTTTATGCTACAATTTGAAACATTCCTCTATCATTCATTCTTATTGTATTAATATGGTATTTTTCTCTACAATGTGTGTGTTATTTTTCTTTACATTTCCTATTAGTTTCAGTTATACTATAACTATTCTTTTTAAAATAAAAACATCACGTTTTCGTTTTATAATATATTTCCTCTTTAGAAAGGAGTGTTACCTATGCGTTTAGAACGAGTAAATAACAATCAAATAAAATGTACCTTAGAACCTGAAGATTTTTTAGAACGACAATTAAGCCTTCGTGAATTAACATATGGAAGTGAAAAAGCTACTTCACTATTTCGTGAACTTCTTCAACAAGCAGAGCAGGAACTTAATTTTTATACAGAAGATTCTCCTCTAATGATTGAAGCCATTCCATTATCTTCTGATAGTGCATTGCTTCTAATTACAAAAGTAGAAGAACCAGATGAATTAGATACTAGATTTGCAAAATTTGCACCAAGTCAGTTAGAGTCCATTGATGAGTCTGATGAGGACTACTTTACCAAAGAGGAGCTAAAGCGAGCAGATGAAATACTTTCTCTCTTTCAAAAAGCACAAGAAGAACTTCTTCGTTCTTCCAATAATGATAATACAGAGCAAGTAGACTCAAAAAAGGATTTTGTCCGTATTTACTCTTTTTCCCCGTTTGATGCTATTTTCCCTATTGCTCAAAGGTTAGATTCCTTATATCATGGAGAAAATTCTATCTATAAGGATACAAATAATATGTATTATCTTGTACTGCATAAATCAGACCATACGCCAGATGAATTTAATCGTATTTGCAATATTTTATCTGAATATGCAAACAATATAAAAGTAATTCCTGGACTAGAAGCTTACTATATGGAGCATTTAGAATGTATTATTAAAAACAATGCAATTCATATTTGTGCTACCATCTAATACAAAAAGGAACTGCCAGACTTCTCTGACAGTTCCTTTTTATTAGTCCATTGGACGACGTTCCATATTCCCAAACTTTGAATAATTTGGAAGCCATGCTAACTCCACCGTACCGATTGGGCCGTTACGTTGCTTGGCAATAATAATTTCAGCAATGTTTTTTGCTTCACTATCTTTATGATAATATTCATCACGATAAATAAACATTACTACGTCAGCATCTTGCTCAATGGCTCCTGACTCACGAAGGTCAGATAACATTGGTCTATGGTCTTGTCTTGTTTCACAAGCACGACTAAGCTGAGATAGTGCAATTACTGGTACACTTAATTCTCTTGCTAATGCTTTTAAAGAACGTGAAATCTCGGAAATTTCCTGCTCACGACTTTTTGATGCTGCCTTTGAACCACTTCCAGACATTAATTGTAAGTAGTCAATAATAACTACCTTTAAATCATGTTCTAATTTAAACTTTCTACACTTAGAGCGAAGTTCACCAATAGAAATCCCTGGTGTATCATCAATAATCAACTTGGAGTTTGCAATAATTCCAGAGCTTTCTACTACTTGGTCCCAATCTGACTCTGACAAATTCCCAGTTCTTAATGTTTGCCCATCTACTCGTGACTCCATGGATAACATACGATTTACCAACTGTTCTTTTGACATTTCCAAACTAAAAATAGCAGTTGTATTGTTCTGCTTAATTGCCATATTTTGTGCCAAGTTTAATACAAATGCAGTTTTCCCCATAGATGGTCTTGCTGCTAATAATACTAAATCTGATGGTTGCATTCCACTGGTACGATAATCTAAATCAGTAAATCCTGTGGAAATACCTGTTACTGTATTTTTTTGCTTTGCTGCCTGCTCAATTTTATTTACAACGTTAACTACAACATCTCGAATAGGAACATAATCCCCAGAACTACGTCTTTGTAGTAGGTTAAAAATCTTCTTTTCTGTATCTTCCATAATGGTTTCTACTTTTTCTTTTCCCATATAGCAAGCATTTGCAATTTCTTCATTCACCTTTATAATCTTACGAAGCATTGCTTTATCATATACAATCTCAGCATAATATCGTATATTTGCTGATGTTGCAACTGAATTTAACAAATCTCTTAAAAAATCCAAACCAATAATTTCTGGTGGTACATCCTTTGCTTTTAACCGATCTTGTATGGTTACCAAATCTGTTGGCTTTCCCTCATTGTATAACTCTACAATGGTTTGAAACATTAATCCATATTGACTTTGATAAAAATCCTCTGCGGAAAGCATTTCTGAAGCCACAACAATAGCATCTTTTTCTAATAACATCGAAGCAATTACTGACTGCTCTGCCTCTGGACTATGTGGTAACACACGCTTAATCAAAGCCTCTTCCATTCTTTTCTCTCCTTATCCTAACAAAAACAAACTATGCCTCTTCTACTTTTACTGTCAGTTTTGCCGTTACTTCTTTATGAATCTTTACAGGAATAATATGAGTTCCTAATGTTTTAATTGCTTCTTCTAAATGCATCTTTTTCTTATCTAACTCAAATCCTAATTGAGTTTTTGCTGCAGCTGCAATTTCCTTTGTGGAAATAGAACCAAAAATTCTACCACCTTCTCCACATTTAATCTTTACAACTACTGGCTTTTCTGCAATCTTTTCCGCAAATGCCTTTGCTTCTTCTAACTTTTGTAGTGCCACCTTTTCTTCATTTGCCTTTTGTAATTTTAAATCATTTAAGTTTTTAGCAGTAGCTTCTACTCCTAATTTTTTTGGTAAAATAAAGTTTCTTGCATATCCATCATTTACTTTTACTCTTTGTCCTTTTTTTCCTAACGCTTTTACATCTTCTAATAAAATAATTTCCATATTGATTCATTCCTCTCTTTTTATTGTTGTTATATTTCTTTTTGCTCTATCATAGAAGTAATGGTATCTTTTAATTGTACAATCACTTCCCCTATGGTTGTGTCTTCCATTTGTGCACCTGCAATACTTAAATGTCCACCACCACCTAAGCGTTCCATAATAATTTGCACATTTACTTCATCAATGGATCTAGCACTAATGTAGATGGTATTGTTATATTTTGTCAATACAAAAGAAGCTTTTACTCCTTTAATATCTAGTAACTCATTTGCCGCTTGTGCACCAACCACTGTAGGACTTTCTGAAGTTTCTGCTGGACAAACACTAATTGCATACTCTCCACGAAATACTTCCGCATCTTTTACTGCTGTTGCCTTCGCCTTATAGTCATTCATATCCTCACGAAACATCTTTCTAACTCTTGTAACATCTGCACCATTTCTTCTTAAAAATGCAGCAGCTTCAAAGGTTCTAACCCCTGTTTTATTCATAAAATTATTGGTATCTACAACAACTCCTGAATACAATGCATCTGCTTCTAATGGGCGTATTCTAACCTCCTCACCATAATATTGTAAAATTTCAGCTATCATCTCACAAGTAGACGAAGCATATGGCTCTACATAGGATAAAATTGCATGTTCAATTACATCTTTTCCTTGACGATGATGGTCAAAGACTACAATATTTTTTGCGTATTGCAACAGTCCTGGACACTCTGTATAACTTGGTCTGTTGGTATCCACAACAACAAGTAATGTATTATCGTCCAAACGATCCATAGCAAATTCATCATTTACAAACATATCTGGCTCATATTCATTGCTAGCACGAAAACGTTCTAATAGTGGTGTCACACTACTTGCAACACTACTAATAACAATATGTGCTTTTTTTCCTGATGTTCTTGCTGCAATAAATACACCAATTGCTGCACCAATACTATCTACATCACTAATACGATGCCCCATTATAATGACACGTTCACTATTTGTAATTAACTCTCGTAGTGCATGGGCTTTTACTCGTGCCTTTACCCTTGTATTCTTTTCATGGGTTTGAGATTTTCCTCCATAATAGGTAATATTCTCACCATCTTTTAAAACTACTTGATCGCCACCACGACCTAATGCCATATCAATAGCAGCTCTTGCAAACTCATAACTTTCTGTATAGGAACTTCCATGAGCTCCTAACCCAATACTAATGGTGACTGCCATATCATTTCCAATATTAACTGTTTTTACTTCTTCTAGCAAAGTAAAACGTTCTTGTTGCATAGCTAATAGCGACTTTTGGTTAAAAGCAACAAAATATTTGTCCTTTTCTAATTTTTTTAAAATACCATCAAAATGAGTCACATATTTATTGATTTTTCGATCAATAAGTGCAACTAAAAGGGAACGTCTTACTTCTTCAATACTATCTAAGGCTTCTTCATAATTATCCAAATAAATAAGACCAGAAACAAATTGCTCCTCCTCAATTTGACGAATATATGTTAACATTTCTGTTTCATCAAATAAGTACACTGCATATATCTCTACTGCCTTTGTAATATCTTCTTCCTCTGGCAATGTTTCTAGTGTTTGGCTAACCTCTGTAAGCACTACTTTTTTTATCACAATCTTATATTGCTTTTGTAAAAAGGAAGAGTGAACTTCTCTCTCCTCATCTTTTTTTGGCATAATCTTTTCTGTTATCTCACCAAACATAGTCTTAATGTTTTTATGAACCTTGCCCTTTTCTTCTGCAATTTCTCGAAATGCTTGATTCATCCAAAGTAGCTTTCCATCTTTTTCTATAATGGAATATGGTATGCTAAGTTCATGTAATAACTGTTTTTGCACTTGTGCATAGTCACTACCAAAAGAAACCAAATCGGCTAATATCTTCCCATGACTATATCGATAAATGACTATGGAAATAATGACTTCAATAATCACAAAAAATGTCATTAAAAGTCCTATGTTTACATTAATAAAAAATATAATAATATTCAATATAATGAACAAAATTGACATTAGCATAGGCCATTTTAGGTACGTATTTAAATTCCCCTTTAATTCTATATTTCGCTTCATCTCAATTTCTCCTATTTTTTAACTTTCCTAGCTTCAAATTTAAAAATATTATACCATTTTTCCACAGTTGTTACAAGTATTCATCATTTATCCACAAGGATAAAGAGAAACAACTGCCAGTTTCCACCAACAGTTGTTCTACTTACTTTTATTATGTCATTGATTCTTGTTTGTCTAGTAATGCTTGAAATTCTTCTAATGGCATTGGACGATAATAGTAAAATCCTTGAACTACTTCACAGTCTACTGTTTTTAAAAAGTCAATGTATTCCTTATCCTCCACACCTTCAGCAACTACCTTTACATTTAAGGTCTTTGCAATATCAATAATACTTTTAATAATTTTCTTTCTATCCTCATTAATCTCATCACGAAAGAAAATTCTATCTAATTTAATAATATTAATATATCCCTTTAATAATACTGAAAATGATGCATTTCCTGCACCAAAGTCATCTAGGGAACAGTTAAAGCCTTCTTCACGGAACGAGCGAATTACATCTTTTACTACTTCACCATCTTTATACTGAATGTCCTCTAAAAATTCAAATTCAATATACTCTTTTGGAACACCTACTTCTTCTACTCTTGACATATAATCTTTACGAAAATCAACATCGGTCACTGTAATGTTTGGTATGTTAAAGCTCATTGGAACTCGCTTTTCTCCCTTATCAATTCCTTCTTTTAGATATCTACATACCTTTTCAAAATTATATAAATCTAAAGAGTAAATCTCTCCTACCTCATTTAATACGGAAAAACATTCATACAACGAAATACCACCACTTCCTGGCCAACGAAGTAACACCTCTCCAGCCACAATCTTTTCTGTATGAATATTTACCTTTGGTTGCACATAAATGGTAAATTCATCATTCATTCTTGCTTCTGTTACTCGATACATAAGCTCTTGTTTGTCCAAAAATTTTTGAAACTTTTCTTCCGTATATACTTCAAAGCTATAACTTCTCTTTTTTAGTTCTGGACAATGTTTTCTAACAACACTTGCTTTTACAATTAAATCTTCATACTCATCACCAAAATCATAAGGCATTACAATTCCAAATGATGTAAAAATATTTTCATTAATTGTTTCTTGCTTATTAAAAAACAGCTCATCGGTTAACTCTATTAAAAACTGATTCACTACAAATTCGTCTGCAGAAATTCCCTTACTTTCCTCGTATGGACAATAGATAAAGAAATGGTACGTATCTCCTTCACGTTTGTGGAAATACCCTCTATCCTTTAAAAATTTCTTCAATATGGTCTCAATATCATTTAAAATTTTATCTCCATATATACGTCCAAATCTAGCATTAAAATACTGGAAATTTTTTATATTCATTTCCACAAATGCATAATTATGTCTTTCTTTCGCTGTAAAATTATAAAAAATATCTTCTAATGACATCTCGTTTGAATATTCCCTATATTCTATCGTAGGCATACTAGACATACAAATTCATAACCTCTCTTTTCTTTTTCCAAACTCTTTTTTCTTTCTTGTTATACGATATATTACACAAATAATGATCTTACATAAAATGATAATATGTTCCAATTACTTATCTTGTTGTTGCCTTCTCTTAAGAGAAATTATCTTGTTGACTAATTGCTCTACGCTTTGTTTATTATCATATGTAGTGTACTCATTAACTTCATTTTTATTAAAAAACATTTACAGTTTATTATGTCTATTATAACACAAATGTATTTATTTATTCAAGCCTATCCTTCTCTTTTCCTCATCTATTTTACTTATTTTTTCCAAAGAAAAAAACACCAAATGTACTAGGTACACTTGATGTTTTATTATTAATCTAATGTATAAGGCATTAGAGCAACGTGTCTTGCTCTCTTGATAGCTACTGTAAGAGCTCTTTGATGCTTTGCACAGTTTCCTGTAATTCTTCTTGGAAGAATTTTACCTCTTTCAGATACATATCTCTTTAACTTGTTTACGTCCTTGTAATCAACAACACCATTCTTGTCACCACAGAATACGCAAACTTTCTTTCTTCTACGTCCGCCTCTTCTCTTCATTGGAGAATCTGCCTTGTCATTCTTGTTAAATGCCATGATTGTTGCCTCCTTCTTGAAAAATTCTTATTATATCTAGTTACAAACCATCTTTGTAACATTAGCTGTTCCTAGTTAAATGGTAGACCTTCGTCTTCCACTCCATCTGGAATATTCATAAATCCGCCACTAATTGCACTACTTGGCTCAGGGCGTGCAGGTGCTTGGGAAAATCCTTCAAAGCTACTAGCATTGTTTGATGCTGCTGCCTTGCTTTCCGCAAACTCTTGCTCTTCTACAATAACATCGGTTGTATAAACCTTTTGTCCATCTTTATTGGTGTAGCTACCAGTTTGAATACGTCCAGTAATTACCATCTTTGTGCCTTGACGTAAATACTTTTCTGCAAATTCTGCAGAACGATCAAATGCCACACAAGAAATAAAGTCAGCAGTTGCTTCTCCATTATTACCGCCACGACCTCTACGGTCAACAGCCAATGTATAACGAGCAATCGCCATTTGACGTTCTCCTTGTGTATAACGAATTTCTGGATCTCTAGTAAGTCTACCCATTAAAATAACTTTATTCATACAAATCTCTCTCTTTCTTCATACTTTTACAGGGAACTCTTGGTACTGCAAAAGCAAACTAGAAAGTTTGTCCAATTAAGCGTCTAATCTTACGCAAAGGTAACGAATAACTGGTTCCATAATTCTGATTTGCTTTTCAACTTCGTTAGGACAGTTTGAATCGCCTTCGAATTGAACGAAGTAGTAAAATCCTTCTTTCATTTTTTGAATTTCGTAAGCTAATCTTTTCTTACCCCAATCGTCAATGTTAGTAACTGTACCGCCGTAACGAGCGATATGTTCTCCAACCTTTGCAATTACAGCAGCTCTTTCTTCTTCTTCAAGCTTTGTGCTAACGATTACTGTTAATTCATATTTATTCATTATCTTTCTACCTCCTTTTGGTCTCTGGCCCTTATCTAGTAAGAGCAAGGAAAATGATATCTTTTATCACAATTCTTTATTATAGTTGATAAAAATATATTTTGCAAGCCTTTTCTTTTATTTTTCTTTGAAACTTTTCATACCCAATACTATCACATTTATATAAGTAGACATAACGTTCCTAATACGATCATTACTAGTCCAATCAATGCCTTTTTTGTTATACTCTCTTTTAATACCACATAAGAAAATATAATAGTAACTACAATACTTAACTTGTCAATAGGAACAACAATACTTGCCTGCCCTGTTTGAAGTGCATGATAATAGCAAAGCCATGATGCTCCTGTGGATGCCCCTGATAACAATAAAAATATTCCATCTTTCTTGTTTAATTTCTTTACTTCTTTTTGCTTGTTTGTAACAAACACTACAATCCATGCCATTATTAATACAACAATGGTTCGTATGGCTGTTGCTAACGTTGCATCTACTTGCTCCACTCCTACTTTTCCAAGAATAGAAGTTAAACTGGCAAATACTGCTGATAATAGAGCATATACAATCCATTGTTTTTTTATTTGTTTCTCTTTTATTTCTTCCTTCTTTTCAATCATAAAATATGTACCTAATCCAATAAGAACAATAGCACTTACTTTACATATAGTAATTTCTTCTCTTAAAAAAAGAATAGCTAATATCATAGTTAAAATTGTACTAGATTTATCAATAGGAGTTACCTTATTCACATCACCTATTTGTAATGCTTTAAAATAACACAACCATGATGCCCCTGTTGCCATGCCAGATAGTATAAGAAATACTATATTTTTGCTACTTAATACGGTTTCATTAAGAGGTACTCCTGTTACAAATACCATCACCCATGAAAACAATAATACTACTATTGTCCGAAATCCAGTTGCCACACTAGAATCTGTTTGACTCATTCCACACTTTGCTAAAATTGATGTAATCCCTGCAAACAATGCAGAACCAAATGCAAAAATAATCCACATCTTTTATTATAACTCCTTCTTTCATTCCTTTTACTTTGATTTATAGTACCCATATTTTTTTCTTTCTGCAACTTATTTTTTACGTTAAAAACGTTGGAACTAAATAAAAAGCCTTCTAATAAATTGTATTCATAGATACACTATCCTCTATCAATCAATCTACATAGAAAGCTTTTTTAACTATTTTTTCTTAACAACCTATTTATCTGATAAGATTTTTTCAATCTTATCTAATTCTTCTTTACTTAACTTTGGCTGATTAACAATGGCAACGTTGTCTTCAATTTGAGATGGACGGCTTGCACCAATTAAAACAGTAGTTACTCTATCATTTCTAAGTACCCAAGTAAGTGCCATTTGGGCTAATGTTTGTCCTCTCTCTTTTGCAATTTCATTTAAGCCAATTACCTTTTTTCTCTTTTCATCAGTAATATCTGTTTCTTTTAAGAAATAGTTTTTCACTGCTCTTGAGTCTTGTGGAATACCTGCAATATACTTATCACTTAATACTCCTTGTGCAAGTGGAGAAAAGCAAATACTTCCTACCCCTTCTTCTTCTAATAAATCTAATAATCCATCTTCTACCCAACGGTCAAACATATTGTAACGTGGTTGGTGGATTAAACAAGGGGTTTTGTTTTCTTTTAATATGTCAATTGCTTTTTTTGCTTCTTCTGGTCGATAATTGGAAAGTCCTACATACAATGCCTTTCCTTGTCTTACAAGATGAGAAAGAGCTTCGCAAGTTTCTTCTAATGGCGTATTTGGATCTGGTCTATGATGATAGAAAATATCTACGTAATCAAGATTCATTCTTTTTAAACTTTGATCTAAACTTGAGATTAAGTATTTTCTTGAACCCCAATCTCCATAAGGTCCTTGCCACATCGTATAACCTGCCTTTGTAGAGATTAACATTTCATCTCGATATCCTTTAAAATCCATTTCTAAAATTTGTCCAAAGTTTCTTTCTGCACTTCCTGGCTCTGGACCATAGTTATTTGCCAAATCAAAATGGGTAATCCCTAAATCAAAGGCTTTTCTAATAATTTCTCTTTGATTATCAATAGGATTGACAGTTCCAAAATTTTGCCATAGTCCTAATGCTACACGTGGAAGCATAACTCCACTATTCCCACATCTTTTGTATTCCATTTGTTCATAACGATTGTTTGCTGGTTGATACATAATACACCTCTCCATTTCTTTATTTTCAATATTTTTATTGTACCACACTTTTATATCTTTGTAATTATTTTCCACTTGACTTTTCAAATAAAAGTCCAACTAAAATATTTTTTTAAACCCTAATCCTTTTATTATAAACTCCTCTATATTCTTATGTTTTTTCTTTCTTAACACAAATATTTTCCAAAAACCTATATTTTTTAAAATTCCATTTGACAAATGAGAATGATTATCATATAATACTTCTAGTCAGTTATCATTAACTAACTAAATTAAATAAAAATTTATTTTATGTTTTGAAAGGATCGTTTCAAATGAACAGACAACAAGTAAACAGACATAAATACTTGAATCTATCATGGTTTCGTATTACTTTGATTTTGTTATTATTAATATTTTCCTTTTTGTCCCTTTCTACTGGAGTACAAAACTTTAGTTTTCTTGGGTTTTTAACAGGAAACTCTGACGATAGTTTTATTGCTCTTGTAAGCCGTATTCCTCGTACTCTTAGTATTATTATTACAGGCGCAGGGCTTAGTATGGCAGGGTTAATTATGCAAACCATTACAAACAATAAATTTGTTTCCCCATCTACTGCTGGAACGATGGAATGGTGTCGATTAGGTGTTTGTATTTCCATTCTTTTTGCAGCAGGAAGAAATACTATGTCAAAAGTGTTATTGGCATTTGTTATCTCTTTACTTGGAACATTTTTATTTATGACGTTACTACAAAGAATTAAACTTAAAAATGCCTTTATCGTTCCTCTTGTAGGTATGATGATGGGAAATGTAGTCAGTGCCATTACAACATTTTTTGCTTATAAATATGACATTATCCAAAATATTTCCTCTTGGCTTCAAGGAAATTTCTCCTTAATTATTAAAGGAAATTATGAAATTTTATATCTTGGAATTCCTTGTTTAATTATTACATATTTGTATGCTCATAAATTTACTATTGCAGGAATGGGCGAAAGTTTTGCTACTAGCTTAGGATTAAAACACAAGCAAGTAGTAATGATTGGTCTTGTAATTGTTGCATTTATGACTTCTCTTATTGTAGTAACCATCGGAAGTATTTCATTTGTTGGACTAATTATTCCTAATTTAATTTCTATGTTTCGTGGAGATAACCTAAAAGGAACATTACTAGATACTTCAATTTTAGGTGCTGTATTTGTCCTTGTATGCGATTTAATCGGTCGTACATTAATTTATCCTTATGAAATTAACGTTAGTGTAGTAATTAGTGTCATTGGTAGTCTTGTATTTGTTGCAATTTTATTTAAAAAACATCGTTAATTGAAACTTTACTATCATATAAAAATCTAACAGTTAGGAATGTGAGGTATGATGAAACATTTAACTTTAAAATCAAATTTTTCTCATAAAAAGATTATTATGTTACTAGCTATTCTAACCATACTTTCTGCTTGTATTGTATTATTTGTTGGATTAACACCAAAAAATATTGACTTTTTTCTTCCTAGACGTTTGAAAAAAGTAGGTGCTATCCTTATTACAAGCTATTGTATTGGTTACACATCAGTAACATTTCAAACAATTACAAACAATCGAATTTTAACACCTAGTGTTATGGGGCTTGATTCCCTTTATATGCTGATTCAAACCATTATTGTATTTTTCTTTGGTTCTAGACAGCTAACAATGATGACAGAAATTGATAACTTCCTTTTATCTATCGGCGTTATGATTTTAGCTTCTGTTATCTTATTTCTTTTCCTTTTTAAAAAGGATGGAAAAAGTGTATATTTCCTTGTTCTTGCTGGAATGATTCTTGGTGGGTTATTTGGTGGACTTTCTACTTTTATGCAAGTACTCCTTGATCCAAATGAGTTTTTAATTTTACAAGGAAAAATGTTTGCAAGTTTC
>CAJFOH010000018.1 GCA_904395845.1 uncultured Lachnospiraceae bacterium | reverse complement strand
TTTGCTTGTTCCAAGGAAGCTGGAGAGTGGATGTTTCCTAATTCCGTATTAAGAAAAAATAAAGTAGAAGTGATTAAGAACTCCATTGATTTGGAAAAGTTTCAATATTCAGAAGAAATACGCAATAAAGTTCGTAAAGAATTAGAATTAGAAGATGCTATTGTGTTAGGACATATTGGGCGTTTTTCTCCACAAAAAAATCATGGATATATCATTAAACTTTTCAATGAGTTTCATAATAAGTACTGTAATTCTAAATTGATATTAGTTGGAACTGGAGAATTAGTAGAAGATATGAAGCAACTAGCAAAAGAATATGGTTTAGAAAAAAATATCTTATTTTTAGGTATAAGAAATGATACACAAGAAATTTTATCTGCTCTTGATATATTCCTATTTCCATCTATATTTGAGGGATTTGGTATTGTAGCGTTAGAAGCTCAAGCAACAGGATTGCCTGTGATGGCAGCAACTACAATACCAACAGAAGTCAAAATAAATGATAATGTGAGTTTTGCAAATCTCGATGACTCTATGGAATATTGGATTGACTGTATGGAACATTTATTAGCTATGCCAAGAGTTAAAGGTCAAGAAAAAATAAGACGAGCAGGATATGATATTCACGATTTAGCAAGAAAAATGGAAGAATTATATACCAAGTTTAATGGAGAATAATAAAATGAAAGAGTACATTTTAGACGATGCAGATTACCGTACAATAAGTAAAACAAATACAAAAAATGCTGGTAGCAAGGCTAGAAGAGATTTAGAGTATTTTTTATCAGATGCTAAGCCAGCATATTGTACAGTAACAAGAACAAATAAATTTAAAAATATAAGGCATTTATTAAGAGTAAAGCAAAAAATAAAAAAAGGTATGATAATTGTACAATATCCGTTATATATTGGAGATTTTTATAAAAAAATGATTACTCCAATGTTTAAGAATCATGGAGTTGCATTTATTCATGACTTAGAATGTTTACGATTATATAAAAAACAACCAGAGTTTATTAAAAAAGAAATCGAAGAATTAAATCAATATAGCAAGATTGTAGTACACAATGAGAAAATGAAACAATGGTTACTTGATAAAGGTTGTACAAGACCTATGATTTGCTTAGATATTTTTGATTATCAAACAGAAAGTGAAGTGGTTTCAGAAGATAAGATGCCAACGACAAATCCATATCAAATTTCATTTGCAGGAAATTTATCCATGGAAAAAAGTCCATTTATATATAAATTAGATGAACTAAAAAATCAAGATATAATGTGGCATTTGTTTGGAGTTGGGTACGAAGAAAAAAATAGTTCAAACAAAATAAAATACGAGGGGGCATTTGAACCTCAGAATATTCCAAAGATACTATGCCATAGTCATTTTGGCTTAGTATGGGATGGAGGCAGTTTAAATGCTTGCAAAGGAATTATGGGAGAATATCAACAATATAATAATCCTCATAAGTGTTCCTTGTATTTATCTGTTGGAGTACCTATTATTGTTTGGCAACAAGCTGCTATGGCAGATTTTGTAGAAAAGAATAAAGTAGGTATTTGCATTCATTCATTAGAAGAATTAGAAGAAAAGCTTTCGAAGTTAAATAAAGAAGACTATGCAGTATTAAAGAAAAATGCAGTAGAAATGTCAGAAAAAATTAGAAGTGGATATTTTACAAATGCAGCGATAAAAAAGGTAAAAGGTTAGGAGGAAAACTATGGAGGATCGTCTGAGAAAAATCGAAAATGTCTGTTTATATATTATGGCATTTTGTCTTGTTCTTGATGTTTTTTCCATATGGGCAAAAGACTCAAGGGGAATGTTTTGTTACTTTGGATATTTAATTGGCGGATGTGGATTAGTAGCACTTCGCTATAAAAAAGTGTTGAAAAAAGAAATAATTCCATATATTGGATTTGTCTCAATCGTTGGAATATATAATATTGTTCAGATGATTATTAGAGATGGATTTAACAAATGGTTTTCGGCTAAGTTTATTATTTTGTTATGTGTCTATTGTATTCTTGTCTCTATTTATGAAGAGAGAAAAAAAATCTTTTACGCATTTTCTAATGTAGTATTTATCTTGGCAGTAATGTCATTATTTTTCTATATTTTTGGAACATTATTGCATATAATACCTGTAACGCATGTATTAGAAGTTATTTGGGGAGCCAATACAAGAGCAGAATCATACATGAATTTACACTACAATATTCAGCCACTTCGTGTATTTGGTACTGTAATATGGAGGAATACAGGAATATTTTTAGAGGGACCGATGTATTCTTGCGTACTTACCATGTCTATTATGACAGAGCTATTTTTAAAACAATCAAGAAATAAGTGGTCTTGGATTAAAATTGGGGTTTTTACAGTATGTGTTATTACTACCTTTTCAGCTACTGGTTGTATTTTATTAGCTTTTTGTAGTTTTGTATATATTTTATATGATAAACGTATTAATAAAAATTTTAAAAAAGTGGCCATCGCACTTGTAATTGTACTTTCTGTTGTTGCTGGTTGGATGGTTCTATCACGAATTACAAGTGAAACAAATAAATCATTTTCTGTACGTATTGATGATTATAGAGTAATCTTAGATGTGTTCAAGGATCACCCATTGCTAGGTGTGGGGTATCAAAAGTCTGAATATATTAGGGATCACTATATGACAGATAGAGGCTGGGATTATGGTGGTAGTAATGGATTTTTTGGTCCAATTACACAATGTGGTCTTGTTTTTTTTGTAGAGTATATAGTAGCATTTATTGGTGGGATTATGCTTTTGATTAAGAGAAGAGATAAATGTTTAATAGCATTTGTTATAGGATATTTCCTCATTTTTGCTACCAATATGATTTCTTTAAAGGGATATTCTATTTATTTAATGGCAATCGGACTTTATGAAATATATCAAGTTTTAATCTCACATTGGAACAAGCACAAAAATGCAAGTATAGGAAAAAAAGCATAAATTTGGAAACATAAATATGAAAATGCAATATGCAAATATTTTATGTTAGAAAGTATAAATAAAAAGGAATGATAGTACATGCAAAAAAGTATTGTTAAAAATTACTTATACAATGTCAGTTATCAAATTTTAGTATTGATTTTACCCTTGATTACAACACCGTATGTATCTAGAGTGCTTGAGCCAGAAGGAGTAGGAGCATTTACCTATACCAATTCTATTACTCAATACTTTATTTTACTTGGTGCAATCGGTTTAAATTTATATGGGCAACGAGAAGTAGCATATAAGCAAGCGGATAGACAACAGTATAGTAAAACATTTTATGAAGTTGCAATATTAAAAGCTGTTACATTAATTATTAGTTTAGGACTCTTTTTCCTTATGGCAAATGGATATACAAAATATCGACTTATTTTCTTTATTCAGGCCATTGAAATTGTAGCGGCTATTTTTGATATTTCATGGTTTTTTCAAGGATTGGAAGATTTCAAGAAAATCGTGATAAGAAATTTTATTGTTAAGATAGTCGGAGTTCTCTGTATTTTTATATTTGTAAAAAGTCAAAGTGATTTATATTTATATGTATTTTGTCATTCTATGACTATAATTTTAGGAAATATATCTATGTGGATTTATGTTCCAAAATTAGTAGAGAAAATGAGTTGGAAGCAACTAAATATTAAGAGACACTTAAAACCAGCGTTAATTTTATTTATTCCACAAATATCTACTTCTTTATATACATTGTTAGATAAAACTATGATTGGTTTATTAACAAATAGTGATGCGGAAGTTGCTTTTTATGAGCAATCTCAAAAAATTATTAAAATTGCACTGATGATAATTACTTCTTTAGGTACGGTTATGATGCCTAGAATAGCACATATTTTTGAAACAGAAAATAAAGAAAAAATCAATCAGTACATGGAAGTTACATTCCGTTTTGTCTTCATTCTTTCTCTTCCAATGATGTTTGGATTAATAGGAATTAGTGATAATTTTGTTCCATGGTTTTTTGGTAAGGGATATGATAAAGTTGTAAATAATATGCGATTTATTGCACCTATATTATTTTTAATAGGTCTTAGTAATGTAATGGGAATGCAGTTTTTATTACCTACAAAAAGACAAAAAGAATTTACTACTTCTGTTGTAGTGGGAGCAACAATAAATGTAATTTTAAATTTATTTTTAGTACGTGTATTTTTGTCTTATGGTGCGGCCATTTCAACTGTAATTGCAGAACTTGGAGTGACAGCAGTACAATGTTATTTCGTAAGAAATGATTTTAATATAAAACATATGTTGATTGGCAATATAAGATATATCATATATGGAGTTGTTATGATGATTCTTATTATGTTGATGGGGAGTGTTATGGAAGCAACTGCTATCACTACAATGCTACAAATTGTTGTTGGTGGAATAGTATATATAGGATTATTAATTATAACAAAAGATGATTCAATAGATAT
>CAJFOH010000017.1 GCA_904395845.1 uncultured Lachnospiraceae bacterium | reverse complement strand
ATACTGTTGCAGTAGTTTCTGATGGTAGTGCAGTATTAGGACTTGGAAATATTGGACCACTTGCAGCCATGCCAGTAATGGAAGGAAAGTGTGTATTATTTAAAGAATTTGGTAATGTAAATGCATTTCCTATTTGTTTGGATACACAGGATACAGAAGAAATCATTGAAACAATAGTTCGTATAGCACCAGCATTTGGCGGAATTAATTTAGAAGATATTTCAGCACCAAGATGTTTTGAAATTGAAGAACGTTTAAAGGAACGCTTAGACATACCAGTATTTCATGATGATCAACATGGAACAGCTATTGTAGTATTAGCAGGTATTATTAATGCATTAAAGGTTGTAAAGAAAACAGTAGAAGAGTGTAGAGTTGTTGTCAATGGTGCAGGTGCAGCAGGTATTGCTATTTCAAAGCTATTATTAACTTATGGATTTCAACATGTAATTTTATGTGATAAAGTAGGTATTTTGTCAAAAGATACAAAGGAACTTAATAACGTGCAGCGTCAAATGATGGAAGTAACAAACAAAGAAAATTTACAAGGGACTCTAAAAGATGCTTTAAAAGGAGCAGATATTTTTGTAGGAGTTTCAGCACCAAATGTTGTTACAGAGGAGATGGTAGCTTCCATGAATAAAGATGCTATTTTATTTGGTATGGCAAATCCAGTTCCTGAAATTATGCCAGATGTGGCAAAAAAAGCTGGTGCAAAGGTAGTAGGAACAGGTAGAAGTGATTTCCCTAATCAAGTAAACAATGTTGTTGTATTTCCTGGAATTTTTAAAGGTGCATTGGAAGGTCGTGCAACTGCAATTACAGAGGAAATGAAGCTAGCAGCAGCAACAGCAATCGCAAGCTTAGTGTCTGAAGATGAGCTAAATGAAGATAATATTTTACCAGAAGCATTTGACCCACGTGTTGCAGAATGTGTAAGTAAAGCAGTAAAGGACCACATTCGATGAGATATTGGGGAGATAAACCATATTACTCATTTAGCCATTATTTAAAGCAGACCTTTGGAGAAAAGATTCATAAAGTTTCTATCAATGCTGGAATGAGTTGTCCCAATCGAGATGGGAAAATTGGTAGAGGTGGATGTATTTTTTGTAGTACCGGTGGTTCTGGAGATTTTGCTGGTAATGTTAATAACAGTATTACAGAGCAAATTAATCAGGGGATTGCAGGGACAACAAAATTTAATGCAAATAAATATATTGCATATTTTCAAGCGTTTACCAATACTTATGCGCCAATTGATTACTTAACAAAAATTTATGAAGAGGCAATTGCTCACGAGAAAATATCAGTAGTTTCCATTGCAACAAGACCAGATTGTCTGTCAGACGAAGTGATTGATTTAATTGCTAGATTAAATAAAAAAAAGCCAGTGTGGGTAGAATTAGGATTGCAAACAATTCATGAGGATACAGCAGAATATATTCGCAGAGGATATCCGTTAGATTGTTTTCATCAAGCAGTAAAAAAACTAAGAGAAAAAGGGATTACTGTAATTGTTCATGTAATAATCGGTTTGCCTGGCGAGGATAAAAAGAAAGTATTAGAAACTATTGAGTACTTAAATACTATGGATATCCAAGGAATAAAATTACAACTTTTGCACGTATTAGAATACACAGATATGGCAAAGGATTATAAAGCTGGAAAATTTGAAGTTTTATCATTGGAAGAATATACAGATTATGTAGTTTCTTGTATTGCAAATTTAAATCCAAATATTGTAATTCATAGAATTACAGGTGATGGACCAAAGGATATATTAATTGCACCATTGTGGAGTAGCCGAAAAATGTTTGTTATGAATACGATTCATCATGAGTTAAAGGTTCGAAATATATGGCAAGGGTGCCAGTGGAACAGAACAAATAGAATAGATGAGATGGACAAGTAAATAAACAGTAATAGTTCTTAGGAGATAGAGCATGAAGTCTGAAACAATTACATTATATAAATTAATGGTATTACATATGTTAAATAAGGTGAATTTTCCATTATCAAATGCCCAAATGTCAGAGTTTTTTCTGGGAAAAGACTATACCAATTATTTTACTTTTCAACAAGTGATTAATGAATTAATAGAGGCAAGTTTGATTAATGTGGAAACTATTCGTCATACATCAAGATATGAAATTACAAAAGAAGGGGAAGAAGCACTTCAGTTTTTTGGAAATAAATTATCAGATGGTATCACAGAAGATATTGAAGAATTTTTAAAAGAGAATAAATTTAAAATGAGAAATGAAACAGGAATTATGGCAGATTATTATAAATCCACCAATATGGATTATATTGTTCATTGTCAAGTTCGAGAAGGAAAACAGACATTATTTGAATTAAATGTATCAGTACCAAGTGAGGAGCAAGCAGAGATGATGTGCAATCGCTGGGCGAAAAATAGCCAAGAAATTTATTCCTTTGTAATGAAAAGTTTATTGTAATGAAAAAACAATATTTGTGATAAAAAGTAATAGAAAGTAGTTGCGTACTTGTATTACTTGTGATATATTAAAAATGTTGTTAAAAAGACCGCTGGTTGGAAACCATCGGAATAAGGATAAAGAGGTGAAATATAATGAAAGAAGGAATCCATCCAAATTACCAACAAGCAAAGGTTGTTTGTAACTGTGGAAATGAATTCGTAACTGGTTCTACAAAGCCAGAAATCCGTGTAGAAATTTGTTCTAAGTGTCATTCTTTCTATACAGGACAACAAAAGGCTGCATCTGCTCGTGGACGTATTGACAAGTTCAATCGTAAGTACGGCGTTAGCCAAAACAACTAATTGTATATAATTAGGAATTACAAGATAAGGTTGAGGTTTTTAAATCTCAACCTATTTTAAATTTTATAAGAGTGTTGTATCTTATAGGGAAAATAAACAATAATAAGACAATAGGTTATAAAATGTAGTGTAGAAAAATAAATTTAAACTATTTTTATCTATAACATAATGAAGATAGTATCACAAAAAAGATATATTTTGTAATAAAATAAATGTATAGGGAGAATGTATGAAATCATCAGGGATAGGTGGACAGGCAGTCATTGAAGGTATTATGATGAGAAATGGTACCAAATATGCAGTTGCTGTTCGAAAAGAGAATAATGAAATTGCCTTAAAAAAAGACGAGTTTTTTGGTACAAATTCAAGTAAAATAACTAAACTACCTTTTTTTAGAGGGATATTTAGCTTTATAGATTCGCTTATGTTAGGTTCCAAATGTTTAAACTTTTCGGCTAGTTTCTTTGAAGAAGATGAGAAAGAAAGTAAGACAGAGAAGGTTCTAAGACAAATATTTGGAGATAAGCTAGAAAAAGTTTTAGTGACCTTTAGTACCATATTTGGAGTCATTATGGCAATTGGGATTTTTATGCTATTGCCAGCAGTTATCTCTAACTTTTTAAAAGGCTTTATTTCTTCTATGTTTGTATTATCATTAATAGAAGGAGTCATACGAATTGGAATTTTTGTAGGATATGTTGCACTAATTTCTCGAATGGAGGAAATCAAACGGGTATTTATGTACCATGGAGCAGAACACAAGTGTATTAATTGTATTGAGCATGGGCTAGAGTTGACTGTTGAAAATGTAATGATAAGCTCTAAGCAACATAAGCGTTGTGGCACAAGTTTTATGCTAATTGTAATGGTAATTAGTATATTATTTTTTATGGTGATACGAGTAGATACGTTGTGGCTTCGTTTGTTAAGTCGTGTTCTGTTAATACCTGTTATTGCAGGCGTATCTTATGAATGTTTGAAAATAGCAGGAAATAGCAATAGCAAATGGATTGATCTGCTAAGCAAACCAGGAATGTGGCTTCAAAATTTAACTACTAAAGAGCCAACAAAAGATATGGTAGAGGTAGCTATTTGTGCAGTGGAAGAAGTGTTTGATTGGAAAACATACTTAAAAGAGAATTTTAATAAAAAGGAAGGTGTAGAGTAGTGCTTACTTGTTATGAGTCACTTCTTTCCTTTGGAGAAAAGGAATTGGAGGAGGCAAATATTTTAGAAGCAAAATTAGATGCGTGGTATTTGCTTTCTTATGTCTTCCATATTTCTAAAATGACTTATTTATTGGAACGTAGGCAACAGATAAATTTAGATGATAAAAAAATAGAAATTTACTATAATTTTATTAGCAAACGAAAACAAAGAATTCCGTTGCAGCATTTAACAAAGGAACAAGAGTTTATGGGGTTTTCCTTTTATGTTAATGAACATGTGCTTATTCCAAGACAGGATACAGAAACATTAGTGGAAGAAGTATTAAAGGATAAGATAGAAGGAAGTCTTATTGATGTATGTACAGGTTCTGGTTGTATAGCTATTAGTTTAAGTAAATTAGGAAGTTTTAAAGAAGTCATAGGTGTTGATATTTCCAAAGAAGCCTTAGAAGTTGCAGAAACAAATAAACAAAAGTTAGATGCTAACGTAACTTTTATGGAAAGTGACTTATTTGATAATGTAGAGAAACAAAAATTTGATTGTATTGTTTCCAACCCACCTTATATAAGAAAAGAAGTAATAGAAACATTAGAGCCTGAAGTCAAAGAGTTTGAACCATACCTTGCACTATACGGTCCAGAGGAGGGGTTGTATTTTTATAAAAAAATTGCTACAATAGGAAAACAATACTTAAAGTCTAATGGGAAAATCTATTTTGAAATAGGTCATGACCAAGGAGAACAAGTCAAAGAAATATTAGAGTTTAATGGATATAAGGATATTTGTATTATTAAGGATTTGGCTGGTCTAGATCGAGTAGTAAAAGGAATTTTACTATAACGTTATAACATTTTCGTAGTAGACAATAAAAGTAAAATACGTGTATTTTATATAGTTTTTAAAAGATTGTGCTTATATAAAATAAAAGGAAATGAAATAAGTAAAAGATTGGAAAGAAAAATATTGGAGGACAATTATGTTTGATAGATTAGATGATATTTTAATTCGCTATGAGGAATTAATGTTAGAATTAAATAATCCTTCTGTGGCAGAAGACCAAAATCAGTTTCGAAAGTTAATGAAGGAGCATGCTGATTTAACACCATTAGTAGAAACATATAAAAAATATAAGGACGCAAAGCAAACAGTAGCAGATAGTTTAGCTATGTTAGAAGAAGAAAGTGATGAAGAAATGCGTGAAATGTTAAAGGAAGAACTTTCTGAAGCAAAGAAAAGCATTGAACAATTAGAAAATGAAATTAAAATCTTACTTCTTCCAAAAGATCCTAATGATGATAAGAACGTAATTGTTGAAATTCGTGCTGGAGCAGGTGGAGATGAAGCAGCACTATTTTCAGCAGAATTATGTCGTATGTACACACGTTTTGCAGAACGAAATCGCTGGAAAGTAGAAATGATTAGTGTAAATGAAAGCGGTATCGGTGGTATGAAGGAAGTTGTATTTATGATTTCTGGTCAAGGTGCATTTTCTAAGTTAAAATACGAAAGTGGTGTACACCGTGTACAAAGAGTTCCAGCAACAGAAAGTGGTGGAAGAATCCATACATCAACTAGTACAGTAGCAATTATGCCAGAAGCAGAAGAAGTGGATGTACATTTAGATTTAAATGATTGTAAGTTTGATGTATTCCGTGCATCTGGAAATGGTGGACAGTGTGTAAATACAACAGACTCTGCTGTTCGTTTGACTCACTTACCAACTGGTATTGTAATTTCTTGTCAAGATGAAAAGAGTCAGTTAAAAAATAAAGAAAAAGCACTAAAAGTATTGCGTGCAAAATTATATGAGTTAGAATGTGAAAAGAAGCAAAGTGCAGAGGCAGAGGAAAGAAGAAGTCAAATTGGAACAGGAGATCGTTCTGAAAAGATTCGTACCTATAATTTCCCTCAAGGTCGTGTAACGGATCATAGAATTAAGTTAACATTATATAAGATTGATTCAATTATGGACGGCGACATTTATGAACTAATTGACAGCTTAATTGCTGCGGATCAAGCAGCAAAACTTGCAAAACTAAATGAAGAATAAAAAAATAATTTCTTTTCCCTTGTATTATTTCAAAGTTTTGCTATAATAAAGTGTAAATATAAGAAAGAATTAGATGATATTATACAATCCCATAAAAATTTAAAAGATAGGGGGAAATACTATGAACATTGGATTGATTGCTCATAATAGTAAAAAAGTATTATTAGAAAATTTTTGTATTGCGTATAAAGGAATTTTAAAAAAGCATCATTTATGTGCTACGGAAGTGACAGGAACAAGAGTCGAACAGGCGTCAGGTCTTACAGTAACCAAGTATTTGTCTGGTGTTATGGGCGGAGGAAAACAACTTCAAAGTGATATAGCACAAAACAATATTGATATGGTGATTTACTTTCATAGTGTAGAGTTTCCAGGGCATGAACAAGAAGGAAGCTTTCAGGAGATTGTTAATTTATGCGATTTATATAATATTCCATTGGCAACTAATATAGCTACCGCTGAATCTTTAATTTTAGGATTGGATCGTGGTGACTTAGAATGGAGAAACTTATATTAGTAGAGAGGGAATATAGTATAGCATTGCAAGGCATAAAATGTATGTAAATAGCAGTATAACTGCATAGCAATAGAATTGCATAGCAATATAACTGCATAGCAATATAACTGCATAGCAATATAACTGCATAGCAATATAACTGCATAGCAATATAACTGCATTGCAATAGAATTGCATAGTAAAGTATTGTAATGCAATAGCATACTTTCATAGAAAATAAAAAGGAAACAAGAGTTTCTATCTTAAAGAAAGTTATTTTAAGATAAAGACTGGTTGTTTCCTTTTTTTATAAAAATTTTAGTACAGTATATCAAAATTGCAATATGCAAGTAAAAATGGTTATGAAAGTGTGCTACTATAACATAGATGCAAGTGTTTCCCATGTTTCAAAAAGTTGTTCTAATTCTTCTTCAATGGAAGTTTTTTCTTTGTTTAGTTCCATTAATTTACTAACGTCTGTATAAATTTCTTCTTTGGATAGAAGTTCATCAATTTCTGCATTTCTTGATTCTAACGATGCAATGGCATCTTCTGTCTTTTTTAATTCATTTTGCTGTTTTCTAATTCTTGCTTGTTCTTCTTTTTGTTGCTTCCAATCTAACTTTGTATCTGTTTCTTTCGATGTTACCAATGAATTGGAAGTTTTATTTTGTGGTATTTGTGATAGTGTGTTAGCAGTTAAAGTTTCTCTCTTTTCTAAATAGTAATCATAATTACCAATATAATTAATGAAATGTTTTTCTTGTAAATCTAAAATTCTAGTTGCTGTTTTATTAATAAAATAACGGTCATGAGAAACGTATAATATAGTGCCAGTATAATTAATAAGAGCTTCTTCTAAAATTTCCTTTGACATCATATCCAAATGGTTGGTAGGTTCGTCTAAAATTAAGAAATTGCAATCAGATAACATCAGTTTAGCAAGAGAAATTCTACCACGTTCTCCACCACTTAGTTCACCAATTCGTTTAAATACATCATCACCAGTAAATAAAAAGGCTGCTAATACATTTCTAATTTCTGTATTGGTCATTGATGGATAAGCATTGGAAATTTCATCAAATAAGGTATTTTCCATATTTAATACGTTGTGTTCCTGATCATAATAACCGATACTTACATTAGATCCTAGTCGAATCTCTCCACAATCTGCTGGCAAGATTCCATTGATTAATTTTAAAAGTGTAGTTTTTCCAGTACCATTGCCACCGATAACTGCCACTCGCTCTCCACGTTTTATTTCTAATGATACATTAGAAAATAGTGTATTAGAGCCAAACGATTTGCTAAGGTTTGTAATAGTTAACACATCATTACCACTTTGTACATTAGGTTGTAGTGAAAAACGCATAGTAGAATTATCTGTTATTGGCTTGTCCATAACTTGAATTTTATCTAACATTTTTTCACGACTTTCTGCACGTCGAATGGATTTTTCACGATTAAAAGACTTTAATTTGGCAATAACCTCTTCTTGACGTTTAATTTCTCTTTGTTGATTTTCATATTGTTTCATTAAAGTATCCATAATTGCCAGCTTTTTTGTACGGTATGCAGAATAATTTCCAGTAAACATTCGGACAATGGTATGGTCAATTTCAATAATTTTTGTAACTACTTTATCAAGAAAGTATCGATCATGGGCTACTATAATGACACTTCCAGCATAATTGTTTAGATAGCCTTCTAACCAAGCGATAGAGTCCATATCCAAATGGTTGGTAGGCTCATCTAGTAGAATAATATCTGGTTTGGATAGAAGTAGTTTTCCTAGGGAAACCCTTGTTTTTTGTCCCCCAGATAAATCATCTACTTTTTTGTCAAATTCTTCTTCTAAAAAGCCAAGACCTTTTAAAATTCCAGTAATTTCACTTTTGTAAGCATACCCATTGGCAAGTTCAAATTGATGATTAAGACGAGAGTAAGTGGAAAGCAGTTGT
>CAJFOH010000016.1 GCA_904395845.1 uncultured Lachnospiraceae bacterium | reverse complement strand
ACCTATCTTAGCACCAGCTGTTAAATTAGAACCTGTACCTACTGCTACGGCACCAGCCTTCATCCAATCAGCTACGTTATTAACATCAACTCCACCTGTTGGCATAAATACACCTTGTGGAAGTGGTCCACGGAAAGCACTAATAATAGATGGTCCAAAAGCATTACCTGGGAATACCTTTAATACATCACATCCTAATTCTAATCCTTCAACAGCTTCCTTAACTGTCATAATACCTGGCATAACTGGTACTCTATATCTGTTACACATTTTAACTGTTTCTGGATTTAATGCTGGAGAAACGATGTATTCAGCACCTGCTAAAATACAAGCTCTAGCAGTTTCTGGATCTAATACAGTACCTGCTCCAATTACAACATCTGTTCCCTTATACTTAGCAGCTAATGCCTTAATAATATCAACTGCTCCTGGTACTGTCATAGTAACTTCGATAAAATTGATTCCACCAGCTACGATAGCTTCGATCATCTTTTCACCTTGTTCTTGATTTTCAGCACGAACAACTGCAACAATACCTTCTTCTTTTAACTTTAAGATTACTTGTTCTTTCGTCATAATACTCTCCTTCTTCTATATACTATTTCGTATTATTTATGAAACTACATAGATGTAATTATGTTTTTATTTTAATATTGGCTTGTACAAATGTCAATCAAATTTAAAAAATGTTATGTAGAAAATTATGAAAAAAAATTGTCTAAAATGTTACATTTGACGAAAAGTTTTTTCACTATATGAAACTTCTCATTTCTTATTTCCTTTCAAAATAAAAACAAAAAGGAAAGTATGCGTATATTCTACCCACCTTTCCCTTCTAATCATTTCGTTTCTTTTTTCTGTTATATCTAACAATTATTCTTCCCAGTTGTGATACACTTGTTGTACATCATCATCTTCATCTAATAAATCAAGAATACGGTTCATCATCTTAATATCCATTTCTGATGTAAGTTGTGTCCATGTTTGTGGTATCATAGTTACTTCTGCATTTGCCATAACAATTCCCGCTTCTTCTAGTGCCTCTCTTACAACACTAAATTCATTAGGATCTGTTACAACTTCATAACTATCTTCTTCCTCTGCGAAATCTTCTGCTCCTGCGTCTAAAGCAATCATCATAAGCTCGTCTGCATCCATATCACAATCTTCTTTTGCAATAATGATTTGTCCTTTTTTATCAAACATAAAGGATACACAACCTGTTGTTCCAATGTTTCCGCCACCTTTTGTAAAAGCATTTCTTACATTAGAAGCTGTTCGATTACGATTATCAGTTAATGTTTCAACAATAATTGCTGTCCCATTTGGTCCGTATCCTTCATATGTAATTGCTTCATAGTTGGCTGCATTTGCATCTCCAGCAGCCTTTTTAATACTTCTTTCAATGGTATCATTTGGCATATTATTTGATTTTGCCTTAGAAATAACATCTCGAAGCTTTCTATTATTGTTTGGATCTGCTCCACCTTCTTTTACGGCCACTGCAATTTCTCTACCAATTCTAGTAAAAATCTTTCCCTTTGCAGCATCATTTTTTTCTTTCTTATGCTTAATATTGGCAAATTTAGAATGTCCTGACATACAAAACTCCTTTTCTATTGTAAATACTTTTTAATTTAAATAACTAAATATATGATATCCTATCATACTTGCTTATTTTAACACTTCTAGTATTCTTGTGTCAATCTATCTATTATAAACACTATGACACGCTATCCCATATATAATCACCTATCTATGTTTTATAAACGAAAAAACGTTAACTTTTATTCTGTCTTAGTAGTATAAGCTTATTATCCACCGATTTATATAGGCAATTACCTATACTACTAGATTCCTTAGCCACTTTTTCTTCCTATAACGAATAAATCCAAAAATCGCTTTAAATATTTCCTCAGATAGAACCATTGCAAATACAAGATAAATTGGTAATTTAAGCACTAATCCACCTAAAAATGCACATGGAATTCCTATTACCCATACGCCAAAGCAGTCAAGGAATAAACAGTAATTACTATCTCCACCGCTTCTTAAAATACCAACGATATTAATATAGTTATACATTTTCATAGGCATATACAATGCAAATACAATACAGCATAACGAAATATTTCTGGCAACTTCCGGCGTTACTTGAAACAAAGAAATAAACTTCCATCGTAACGATACTAATAAAATACCAACTATAATAGATAAAACAAATTGAAGACAAATAAATTTTTTTCCATAATCTTCTGCCACGTTCAATCGATTTGCCCCCAACTCATTTCCAAGAATAATGGCACTTGCATTACTGGTTCCTTGGAAAAAAACAATTAACATATCTGTAATAGTTGTAGCAATTGTAATAGATGCTACTGCTTGATCTCCCATTCTTCCATACGCCAATGAATAAATGGTTGTACCTAATCCCCACATAAACTCATTAATAATTATTGGAAGACAAGTTTTAAAAAATAACTTAAAAAATACCATATCTATTCCTAAGATATCTTTCCCTTTTACAGCAACTGGGGATTTTCCAACATATACAATGGTTATTAATGTAATAACCTCAAATGTTCGAGCAACTAAAGTTGCAATTGCAGCCCCTGCCACTCCAAGTTCTGGTGCACCAAACGCACCAAAAATTAATATGTAATTTAAGCACACGTTGATTATAATTGTAAATACACTAACTATGACTGGTGCCTTTACTCGATTAGCTGAACGCAAAATCGCTGCAAAAGAATTGCTAATTCCAATCAATGGATAAGTAAATACTGCTATTTTTAAATACTTAGCACCTGCAGAAATGGTATCTTTACTAGGTGTAAAAATAGACATTACTAGCTCAGGGTTTGTTACTCCTGGTATTACAAAGAAAAGACAACCTAGCAATACAATAATTAAAGCTAGCCCTAATGTTTTTCTTACCCCCTTCCAGTCATTGTTTCCCCAAAACTGGGAGGCTAAAACTGCACTCCCACTACATACTCCAAATACTAATAAAGAAAATACAACAAACACTTTATTTGCCAATCCTACAGCTGCAATATTAGTTTCACCAAGTGAACCAATCATTAAATTATCCACTAAATTAATGGTACTATTTAACAAACCTTGCATTGCCACTGGTAATGCAATCATTGCTGACTTTTTCAAAAAAATCTTATCTTTGAATGTATCAACTGTAATTTCTCTTACACTCATTTCTCTATCCTCTCTTTTATGTATCTATATCAAGGCTAATTTTAAGTGCAGTATTAATT
>CAJFOH010000015.1 GCA_904395845.1 uncultured Lachnospiraceae bacterium | reverse complement strand
GAGCAGGCAAGTAGAGAGCAGGCAGCGGCAGAGCAAGCAAGCAGAGAAGAAGAAAGTAGAAAGCAAGCACAAGCGGCAGCAGAACAAGCAAGTAGAGAAGAAGAAAGTAGAAAGCAAGCAGAGGAAGCATCAAGACAACAATCAATTGCTCAGTCCATTGCGCAAGCAGACCAAGAAGCCATTAGACAAAGTGAATCAGAATCCATTCGAAAAGTGGAAGAAGAGCAAAAGGCAAGAGATGAATCTATTCGTCAGTCAGTAGAAGCGGAAGAAGCAAAAAAACAATCCATTCAAGCAAGTATTGATGCACAAACTTCTTCAGAAGATATATCAGAAGAAAGTTCCTCTCTTGAGTCAACAGAAGATACATCAGAAGAAGAGAACAAAGAAGATTCCAATGTTGTTACCTTAACTGATGGTTCTAAGCTTGTAATGGCAGATTCCTTAGATAACATTGAGTTACCAGAAGGATTTGAAGCAAAGACAATAGAAGTGAATGGAGAAAGTATAGCAGTTGCTCAGTCTAAGGACGGAATTTTGTTAGTATATTTAACAGAGCAAGATAATAGCAATGGTAATTTCTATGTATATAACAGAGATACAAAAACTGCGATTCCATATGCAAAGATAACTAGTAGTGCAGATACCTATACATTTTTAGTTTATGAAGGACAAGATACTTCTACCCAAGGATTAAAAGAAACAACACTTACAGTTGATGGAAAGGAAATTCCAGCATGGTTGACGGGTGAAAATAGCGGAATTTATATTGTATATGCTATGAATAGCAAAGGAGTAGCTGGCTTTTATCGTTATGATATAGAAGAGGGAACTGTACTTCGCTATATTCCAGATGGATCAGTAGGAAATGCTGAAGATATGGATGGGTATGCCTATGATTTATCAGTAGAACAGTCAAAATATACAGAGTTAAATAATAAGTATAACCATGATATGATGTTTCGTTTCATCTTTATTGTTGGATTAATCGTATTATCCATTATTTTAATCTTTGTTATTATTGTACTTGTAGTAAAGCTAAAGTATAGAGATGATGAAAAAGATGAAGATGAAGACGATTATTTTGATTCTGATTATGAAGAACAGTTAGAGGAACGTGCAGAAGAAGAGGCAGATGAAGAATTAGAAGAAGAAATGAAAGAAATTGATACTACTTCTTCTAATGAAACTATGGAAAAAAGCCAAGATGAATTAGATTTGGAATTTTTAACAAAGAAGTTAAGTGATGTTGGCACAGAAGCAGAGCAAGTTACACTTTCTGATAACGTATCGAATTTATCAAAAAATCAAAGTAATGATGTGGACAGTGATGATGATTTTGAAATTGTAGATTTTAGTAAAGAGAATCAATAAAATAATAGTGGTATTTTTAAAGAGAATATTCTTTAAAAATGCCACTTTCTTTTATTTGTGGATAGTATGTTAACATTTTTATGGTAGAAAAAAGATATTTAATAAAAAAATAATTTTTAATTTTTGCTACTTTGTGCTAGAATAGATATAACAGTTTAAAAATACAGAGAGAAAAGTAAATAGAAAAATACATGAATTGAAAAAAGTTACGATAGAAAGGATACTAGGACAATGAAATACATTTATGAGAAAATCCATAGGTTTTATAAAAAATTCTACATAATAGGTGGTATTTGTTTTTTATTTGGGACATTTCTTCCTGTTACGATGATAGAAGCGAATAATGAAGTAGCGGAACTTGTTATGATACAAAATAGTTATGTTGGGGAATATGTAGATGTAACAATCAATATACAATCAGAACAGTCATTTGACCAGATATCTTATGTAATAGAATATGAAAATTTTTATTATGAAGATAGTATGTCAGGGACAATTGATGAAACCATTGCACTAGAAAATAATAGCAATACATATTCAAAAACATTTTCTATGGAGGCAGGAAACGCTGGTGATGGTGTTGTAACATTACAAAAGTTATCTATTAATGGAGAAGAAAAGAAAACTATGCTACCAATTACAAAGGTATGTACTATTAAAGAAGGGGGTAGCAACAATGCAAATGTAGTGGATATTCAACTTCGACCAGTAGATATAGAATTTCAACCAGAAATAGACACATATCACATTACGGTTGATGAAAATACAGAAAAAATTTTAGTAAAAGTAGTTCCAGAAGAAGAAAATGCTACCTATATTGTTACAGGAATTACCAATTTAGTAGTAGGAGAAAATAAGGTGCAAATAAAAGTTACTGCTCCAGATGCAAAAACAGTAAAAGAATATACTATTTTTGTCAATAAAAAAGGGGAGGTTAGTAATAGCAGCACAATAGATATTACTAATACCGATACAAGTAGTGTAGAAGTGACTGATATGGAGGTTACTGGCATAGAAACCACAGAAGTAGAAACCACAAATGTGGTTAACAGTAGTTCATCAAATACTAATACTTCTAGCAGATTTGAAGCTACCAATACAAATAGCAATGAACATACAAATAACTTTAATGACTCAAATAAAAAGAATCAAAATGCAATTAATCTAGAAAATCTAATAGAAAAATTAAAAAACCATGAAACAATAGGAAAAGTTATACTTCTAGCTATTTGTATTATAGTAATTTTTGTGGTAATTATTTCTATGAGAAAGAAGAAAAAAAGAAAAGCAATGAAACAACAAGCCTATGAAAACAAAGAAGAATACGATAATAGAAAATATCCTGCGATTGTAAAAAAAGAAGAATCTTTTATAGACTCTTGGAAGGATAAAGAAAATACAAACAAAAATAATATAGATAAAGATAATATAGATAAAGGTAATACAAATAAAGATAATGTTCAATTTAGTGAAGTAGAAAATGACTTTGAAATGATTGATATTGATAAAAAATAATTAGTATAAGCTAGATAGGAAAGCGAGGTGTGAATATGTTTATAAAAATAGATTTTAATAGTGAAGAAGCCTTGTATATTCAACTTAGAAATCAAATCATTTGGGGAATTGCTATGGAAGAAATAAGAAATGGTGATTCTTTGCCATCGGTTCGTCAATTAGCAGAACATATAGGAATTAATATGCATACAGTAAACAAAGCCTATTCTGTATTAAAAGAGGAAGGGTTTGTAAAAGTAGATAGAAGAAAAGGCGCAATTATAAGCATTGATATGAATCACCTGCAAGCAATAGAAGAGCTAAGAAAAGAGTTAACATCCATTCTTGCAAAAGCTTGTTGTAAGCAAATTACAAGAGAAGAGGTTCATCAAGTAGTAGATGAAATATTTAATCATTATTTTGAATAATATAGATAGAGTGAGGAGGATTGGCTATGTTATGTGAAAAGTGCAAAAAAAGAGATGCTAATGTAATGATTACAGAGGTTATTAATGGAGAAAAAAAACAACATAATTATTGTAGTCAATGTGCGTCAGAACTGGAAATTGGTCCATTTGCTCATGATTATTTACCATTAAAACAAATTTTATCAGGAATATTTGAATTGGGAAATGAAAAAAGAAAAGAAGATAATCAGCGTACGAAAGAGAATAGAAGACAAGAAAAAAGGGAGTTTTCTTGTCCAACCTGTCACACAAGCTACAACGAAGTAGTGAATAAGAAAATATTTGGTTGCCCAGATTGTTATGAAACCTTTGGTATTTTAATGGAAGATGAGATAGAAAAGATTCAAGGAAAGAAAGTTCATATAGGAAAACATCCAATGGATTACCATAGTCATAAAGAAAATGAGAAAATGGAAACAATAGAAGAAAGTACAGAAGAAAAGTTGTTGTTGTTACAATCTCGTTTACAAGAAGCTATTTTGGAAGAAGATTATCAAATGGCTGCAAAGTATCGAGATGAAATTGCACAGTTAAAAGAGGAGATGAAAAGCAATGAATAAATGGTATTCTATATGTAAAGAGGAAGATAATATAATTGTTGCCAGCCGAATTCAATTATATCGTAATTTAGATGGATATTCATTTCCTGTAACGATGCCTGAACAAGAACAAAAAGAATTAACAAAAAAATTATTAACCATGACGGATATGTTACAAGAACTAGAAGGGATGAAGTTTGAAGGTTGCAAATGTGAGGAATTTTCTGATACACATATTATGGCAATTAAAGAAAGACAGCTAATTAAAAAAAATAGTATTAATAACCAATGGCCAAAAGGAGTTATTGTATCAGAAGATGAATCGGTTAGTATAGAAATTAATGGTGATGAACATTTATGTATCCAAGTATCAGAACGTGGACTTTCTCTTCATAATTGTTTGTTACGAATCAATGAAATTGATGATGCAATTAATAAAGAATATTCCTATGCCTTTGATGAAACCTTTGGTTATTTAACTTCAAATGTAAAAAATCTTGGAACTGGTATGAAAGTTAGTATTGTATTGCATTTACCACTATTATCAATTAGCAAAAAATGGGAAGACATTCAAAAGCAAATGGATAAAGATGGAATGGAATTAAAAGAAGAACTACATGGAGAAGAAAAAAAGGCAAGTGGACTGTATGTATTATCAAGCAAAAGAACACTAGGAAATTCAGAAGAAGATATTATTCTACAAGTAATGGATAGCTGTAAAAAGTTAGTAAAAGCAGAACAAGAAATAAGAAGTTCTACAAAACACAGCTATTTTGACGATATGGCTGAAGGTGTATATAGAGCATATGGTATATTAAAATTTGCTCGAATGTTATCAGAAAAGGAATGTTATATGTATTTAACAAAGTTATGGTTAGGCATAAAAGAAAATATAATTTCTTTTTCAGAGGAGGCAAACATTTATGAATGGATGCTAAAGATTCAGCCATGCAGTCTACAAGTGGATATGGACCGCCCGATGAAAGAAGAAGAAATCCAAAAAGCAAGAGCAACTTATATAAGAAAAGTGCTGACAGATTTAAAAGAAATGATATAATGATGAAATATGGTTTATAGGTTTTCCACAATAACCTAAATTTATAGTCAGAAGGAAACGCTAGTATGTTAGATAGATTTACAAATAAAGCAAAAGAAGCATTACAACTAGCACATAAAGCTGCCGAGGAATTTGGGCATACATTTATTGGAACAGAACATTTGCTAGTTGGTTTATTAGAACAAGAAACAGGGGTAGCAGGTCAAGTGCTACAAAACCATGGAGTAGATATGGATCAAATCGAAGAAATGATTGGTAGATTAATTTCTCCCATGGGAATGTTAAGTGTATTAGATCCAAATGGATATACACCAAGAGCCAAAAAAGTAATAGAAAATAGTTATAGAGAGGCAAAACGTTTTAAATCTCAGTTAGTTGGAACAGAGCATTTATTAATCGCCATACTAAAAGAGGGAGATTGTGCAGCCGTTCGTTTGTTAAATACACTAAATGTAAACATACAAAAGTTATATACAGAATTGTGTATGGCAACAGGGCAAGATACTATGGTATCAAGAGAAGAGATAAAAAACTTTGGAAAGAAACAAAGAGAGGCAAATACTCCAAACTTAGATACTTATAGTAGAGATTTGACACAGCTTGTAAAAGAAGGAAAGTTAGACCCTGTTATTGGTAGAGAAGAGGAAATCAAACGAGTAGTACAAATTTTAAGTAGAAGAAGTAAAAACAATCCTTGTTTGGTAGGGGAACCAGGAGTTGGAAAAACAGCGATTGTAGAAGGTTTGGCCCATCTTATTGTATCAGGAGAAGTTCCACATACCATAAAAGATAAGAGAGTAGTAACACTAGATTTAGCAAGTATGATTGCTGGTTCTAAGTATCGTGGAGAGTTTGAAGAACGAATAAAAAATGTTATTACAGAAGTAAGAAATAATGGAAATGTTCTGTTATTTATTGATGAAATTCATACAATTATTGGAGCAGGAGGAGCAGAAGGAGCGATGGATGCTTCTAATATTTTAAAGCCATCTCTTGCTCGTGGAGAAATCCAATTAATTGGTGCAACCACTCTTGATGAATATCGAAAGCATATTGAAAAAGATGCTGCATTGGAACGAAGATTCCAACCAGTTATGGTAGAAGAGCCAACAAGTGAAGAAACAATTTTAATTTTAAAAGGATTAAAATCTGCGTATGAAGATCATCATATGGTTACTATAAAAGATGAAGCCATTGAAGCAGCAGTAAAATTATCCACTAGATATATCAATGACAGATATTTGCCAGATAAAGCCATTGATTTAATTGATGAGGCATCTGCTAAAGTTCGTTTGCAGTCCTATGCTCCCCCAAAAGAATTAAAGCGTTTGGAAGCAGATATTGAAAAGCTAAACAAAGAAAAAGAAGATGCCATAAAGACAGAAGCATACGAAAAAGCTCATGAAATAAAAGTTAAGCAAGAAAAGAAGAAAGAAAAACTGGAAAAATTAAAAGCAAAGTGGGAAAAAGAAAAAAATAGCAAAAAAGTGGCTATTACCGCTGAAGATGTTGCAGATATTGTATCTACTTGGACAAAAATTCCTGTAAAACAAATGGGAGAAGAAGAAAGCAAGCGTTTGCTTCAATTAGAACATATTTTACATAAGAGAGTCATTGGTCAAGAAGAAGCAGTAACAGCAGTTTCAAAAGCAATTAAAAGAGGTCGTGTAGGCTTAAAAAATCCAAAACGACCAATTGGTTCTTTCCTATTTTTAGGACCAACTGGTGTAGGAAAAACAGAGCTTACAAAAGCATTAGCAGAAGCTATTTTTGGAAGTGAAGAAGCTATGATTCGTGTGGATATGTCAGAATATATGGAAAAACATAGTGTTAGCAAATTAATTGGCTCACCACCAGGATATGTAGGATACGAAGAAGGTGGACAATTAAGTGAAAAGGTACGAAGAAACCCATATTCTGTAATTTTGTTTGATGAAATCGAAAAAGCCCATCCAGATGTATTTAACATATTATTACAAGTATTAGATGATGGGCAAATTACAGATTCTAAGGGAAGAAAAGTAAACTTTAAAAATACAGTTATTATTATGACATCAAACTGTGGTGCAGAAACAATTATTACACCAAAATCATTAGGATTTAAGAGTACAGAGGATGAAAAGAAAACTTATGAAACAATGAAATCCAAAGTTATGGAAGAAGTAAATAGAAGCTTTAAACCAGAATTTTTAAATCGTATTGATGAAATCATAGTATTCCATCCACTTTCTAAGGAAAATTTAAAGGAAGTATTAACTATTTTATTAAAGGATTTACAGCATAGAGCAAAAGAACAATTACAGATTACCATTGAAGTAGATGATAGTGCAAAAGATTTTATATTGGAAAAAGGATATGATGCAAAATATGGTGCAAGACCATTAAAGCGAGCAATTCAAACCCAATTAGAAGACCGTTTGTCAGAAGAAATCTTAAAAGAAGCCATTAAGGCAAATGACAGAATAGTAATCAGTAAAAAAGAAAATGACCTAATTATTTCACAGAGTTAATGTAGATTTTAGTAGAAAAAAACAAAAAAGTATTATATAATGATAGAAAGTAAAATGATATTACAAACGATATAGGAGGATTTCTTATGGCAGGTATTGCTGAATTAATTCGTAAAGAAGAAAATGGAACAATTAGCTTTGGAAACTATGAATTACCAAAGAAGGAAAAAGTAGACAACTTTGAATACAATGGTGATTTATACAAAGTAAAAACATTTAAGGATATGACAAAACTTGAAAAGAATGGAATGATTGCATATGAATCTGTTCCAGGAACTACTGTTTACAATTACCATGTTACTGAGAATGAAGTTACTTTTGAAGTAGAAGGAAATGAAGATGCTCAACTTACTTTAGAGTTAGCAGAAGATACTGAATATGAAGTAAGCATTGATGGAGCAAGAACAGGTGATATTAAAACAAATATTACTGCAAAACTTGTTGTAGGTGTTGAATTAGAACATGCAGAGGTAGTGTCTATTCGTATTAAGAAAAAATAGGAAAGATACATAATATAAGCTATTGCAAAATATCCGTTTAAGAAAGGAATGTACCTGATAAAAACTATTATTTTGTAATAGCTTTTTCTTTGCATAAATAGAAAGGAAGAAGTATGGCAAAAGGAAAAACAACAGCTTTTTTTTGTAAGGAATGTGGATATGAATCATCAAAGTGGATGGGACAATGTCCAGGGTGTAGAGAATGGAACACGTTAGTAGAAGAACCTATTGTTTCAAAATCTACGAAAGGCATTGGTTATTCTAGTACACGTTTGGTTTCCAAAGCACCATCTAAATTAAATGAAATCTCATTAGAACAAGAGGAGAGAATTTCTACTAATATGAAGGAATTAGATCGTGTATTAGGAGGAGGAATTGTAAAAGGTTCTCTTGTGTTAGTAGGGGGAGATCCAGGAATTGGAAAGTCTACCTTGCTACTACAAATGTGTAAGTTTTTATCTTCAAACAATCGAAAAATATTATATATTTCAGGTGAGGAGTCGTTAAAACAAATAAAGATGAGAGCTACCCGAATGGGAGAAATGGGAGGAGAGCTTTATTTATTAGCAGAAACCAATTTAGATACAATAGAAGCTACTATAAAACAGGAAAATCCAGAGCTAGTTGTCATTGACTCTATCCAGACAATGTATAAAGAAGATGTTTCAAGTGCACCAGGAAGTGTAAGTCAAGTAAGAGAATCCACCAATGTTCTTATGCAAATAGCAAAAGGGCTTGGAGTAACTGTATTTTTAGTCGGTCACGTAACAAAGGAAGGTGTGGTAGCAGGTCCTAGAGTGTTAGAACACATGGTAGATACCGTTTTATATTTTGAGGGAGAAAAAAATGCAGTATATCGAGTATTGCGTTCGGTAAAAAATCGATTTGGTTCTACCAATGAAATAGGCGTATTTGAAATGGTGCAGACAGGACTAAATGAAGTAGAAAATCCATCTCAGTATATGCTAAATGGTCGTCCAGAAGGAGCAAGCGGTTCAGTGGTTACTTGTTCTATGGAAGGGACAAGACCAATTTTATTAGAAATTCAAGCATTGGTATGTAGAACAAATTTCGGATTACCAAGAAGAACTGCGGCAGGGACAGACTACAATCGTGTCAACTTATTACTGGCAGTATTAGAGAAACGATTAGGATTGTCCTTATCAGAATGTGATGCCTATGTTAATATTACTGGTGGTATTAAAATTACAGAACCGTCCCTAGATTTAGGAATTGTAATGGCAGTTGTATCAAGCTATGAGGATAGAGTCATTGATTCAGGGACAATTATTTTTGGGGAAGTTGGTCTAGCAGGTGAAGTGCGAGCAGTAAGTCATGCAAAACAAAGAGTCAATGAAGCAGAAAAATTAGGATTTCATACTTGTATTATGCCAGCAGTATCAATGGAAGGATTAGAACTACCAAAGGGAATGAAATGTATAGGCGTAAAGAATGTATTTGAAGCCATTCAAGTCTTACGAAGATAGTTAAAAACAACCTTCACAGTTTCAATTGCTAAAACTTTGAAGGTTGTTTACAGTTAATAAATTGTGTTATTTGTAGCCAAGATGATAGTATTTTTATAATAAAAAAAACTTCCATACTATATGGAAGCCAAGTAGCAGGGGTAACAGGATTCGAACCCGTATTTACGGTTTTGGAGACCGCCGCTCTACCATTGAACTATACCCCTATGTCCTTTCGACTCATTAAGTCTATCATAGAAAGGAATAATTGTCAATAATTTTTTTGAAAAAATTAATAAATGCAAAAATTTGGTTTTATGCATTATCAAGTACAGGAATTTATCAAGTATTGGAGCAAATGGAACAATGAAATTGTAAGGATAGTCAGTAGATATCCTTGACTTTGTATCTAAATTCTTATATGGTAACTAAAAGGAATTGTATTGAGCTAGAAAGGAACTACATTCATGTATCAATTAAAGGGTAACAGTATTCAGGTTTCTGTTCGAAATTTTGTAGAATTTATTTTACGAACAGGAAGCATTGATAATCGTATAAGTGATAAAAAGAAAAAGAACGCCATGTTAATGGGGGCGAATATTCATAGAAAAATACAAAAGGAAATGACAGGAGATTATAAAAGTGAGGTAAGTTTGCGTACAGAAGTTGCTTGTGGTGATGTAAAATTACTGTTAGAAGGACGAGCAGATGGTATTTTTACAAAAGATGATGTAGTTATTATTGATGAAATCAAGGGAATGTATGGGAATGTAGCTACGTTAGAAAAAGCCAATACGCTTCATATGGCACAGGCTATTTGTTATGGGTATATGTATGGAAAAGAATACTCCCTTTCTAAAATGGGAATACAGGTTACCTATTGTAATTTAGATACCAACGAAATGAAACGATTTTTAACATACTTTTCGTGGGAACAGCTACAAGAACAATTTAATTATTATGTGGAAGAATTTTCCAAATGGGCAAATTATTTATATCAACATAAGAATCATCGTACGGATACTATTAAACAAGTAGATTTTCCATTTGAGTATCGAAGTGGACAACGAGATTTGGTTGTAAATGTTTATCGTGCCATTGCAAGAGAAACAGTGTTATATGTACAAGCTCCAACTGGAATAGGAAAAACCATTTCTACTATTTTTCCTGCTATAAAAGCCATGGGAGAAGAATTAACGAATAAAATTTTTTATACAACTGCAAAGACCATTACAAGAACAGTAGCAGAGGAAAGCTTTCGTATTTTAAGGACAAAAGGCATGGATATTTCCAGTTGTACCATTACAGCAAAAGAAAAGTTATGTCCCATGGAAAATTGTGAGTGTAATCCAGAGGCTTGTCCCTATGCCAATGGTCATTTCAATCGAGTAAATAAAGCTGTATATGATATTATTACATCTACAAAAGAAGTAAGCAGAGAAGTAATTGAGAAATATGCAAACAAATATATGGTATGTCCATTTGAACTAAATTTGGACGTTACCTATTGGGTAGATGGTATTATTTGTGATTATAATTATGTATTTGATCCAAATGTACGATTACAGCGTTATTTTTCTGATGGTATGTCAAGTGATTATGTGTTTTTAGTAGATGAGGCACATAACTTAGTGGAACGAGCAAGGGAAATGTATAGTGCAACCATTAGAAAGCAAGACTTCCTAGAAGGAAAAAAACAATATAAAGGATTTGAACGGATTACAAGGCAGTGTTCTAGTTGTAATAAAATTTTATTAGAAATGAGAAAGCAGTGTGAAACATATGAGTTATATGAAATAGAAGAGATAAAAACATTCATTTCTCATATGAAAAAGCTTTGTAGTGAATTAGAAAAATTTTCAGAACTACATCCACATGTTCCAATCACAAAAGAAATGAGTGATTTATTTTTCAAAGTGAGAAATTTTTTATCTATATATGAAAAAGTAGATGAAAATTATGAAATCTATGGGGCGATAGAGGAGAAAGAGTTTGTTATAAAACTCTTTTGTATCAATCCATCAAATAATTTAAAAGAATGTTACTTACAAGGTAGAAGTATTATATTTTTTTCAGCAACAATGTTACCAATTAATTATTACAAAGAATTGTTTAGTGGCACACAAGACCAATATGCCATCTATATTCCTTCCCCATTTTCACAAAACAATCGCTTGCTTTGTATTGCCAAAGACATAAGTAGTAAATATACAAGGAGAAATACAATTGAATTTAGAAAAATAAAAGATTATATTCATAAAGTAACAAGTGCAAAATATGGAAACTATATGGTCTTTTTTCCATCGTATTCCTATATGAAGCAAGTATATGACCAATTTGACGAAAAAGAAAAAGAACAGATTATAGTACAAAAAAGTCAAATGAATGAGGAAGAAAGAGAACAATTTTTAGCTGAATTTTCAGAGCAGACTACAAAAATAACCATAGGATTTTGTGTGCTAGGTGGAATTTTTTCAGAGGGTATTGATTTAAAATACAATCAGCTTATTGGAGTTATTGTAGTTGGAACAGGGTTACCACAAGTTTGTATAGAGAGGGAACTATTAAAGAAATTTTATGATAGGAAAGGGAAAAGCGGATTTGATTTTTCTTATCGCTATCCAGCTATGAATAAAGTATTACAGGCAGCTGGTCGTCTAATACGAACTGATAAAGACGAGGGAGTGATTGTATTGTTAGATGAACGATTTTTGTATAGTGATTATGTGGAACAGTTTCCAATGGAATGGAATGATTATATTGTTACAGAACAAAGTAGTATAGAAAAAAGAGTAAGTGAGTTTTGGAGCAATAGAAAGGATAGGTTCTTGTAATTTTTATATACTTTTGCTACTATTGTAGTGTTTAAAAGAAAAAAGATAGGAACATATAAGGGAGAACTATTATGAGTGAATTAAATTTTTTTAAAATGTATGAAGAAGAGTTGGAAGGAATTGTACCTTGTGATTTTCATGAAACAAACCAATTATTAGAACGAATAAAAGGAGGAGATCTTCTTGCAAAAAATCGCTTGATTGAAGGGTATTTAGACCGCGTAATTGAAGCTGCAAAAGGATATCCAGCCGATGAACTGTCTTTTGCAGAGTTAGTGGCAGAAGGAAATGTTGCACTTGCAATGGCAGTAGAAACGTTTGAATCTGGGGATTTTGAAAGTCATGTCTTAGAAAGAATTCATGAAGCAATGAAGTGGGCGTTGGAAGAGGAAACTATGTCAGATCAAACAGCCAAACGATTGGCAGATAAGATTAATGCGTTAAATGAAATTACAACAAAATTAGCAGAAGATTTAGGAAGAGAAGCTACATTAGAAGAAATTAGCAAAATTATGAATATGGAAGAGGAAGAAGTAAAAGCATTAATGAAATTAGCACTAGATGCTATGGCTCAGTAAACGATTTGTAAGTATAAATATGTTTAAAATGATAATTTATTATAAAAAAATAAAATAATAGAAAAAATAGGATTGCAAGGTACTATTATCAAATGATATAATAGAAGGCGCAAAGAAGTACCATTACAG
>CAJFOH010000014.1 GCA_904395845.1 uncultured Lachnospiraceae bacterium | reverse complement strand
TGCTATGCCGTGTACTGCTATATTATATAGTCAATGCAATATATATACTATGTACATATTACAGTGTAATGAAATATAATATATCATTACATATTGCTATGAAAATTTTTAAATAGTTATCTATTTATAAATTCTTACATAAATAGTATGTTCTATATAAAAATACATTATAAAAAATGAGATGCATAAAGGCGTTTGTCGAATTTTAAGAAAATGAAAAGCATAGATTTGATTGCAACAAAGAGAAAGACAAGGTATAATAAACAAACAATATAAGATTTTTAGAATAAAAAAACATACACAAGAGATGAGAGTTAGAGGTGATACTTTGGAAAATAGCAAATCAAACGTTGTATCAATTATAAAAGAAATTTGTAAAGAAGAAGAGATAAAGGTTACTTCTCTTGCAGGAGATTGGGCATTTCGATTAGAAAAAAATGGACATTATAACTTTATATTAGGATATCAATTTGGGCTTAATCTAGCAGTGGCTCAAAACATAAGTGGAGATAAAAGCATTGCAAGTGAATTATTATCAAAACAAAATATACCAAATGTAGAGCATGTTTGTTTTATGAATCCTCCAATGATGAAATATATGTCACAAAATGGTTGCTGGGAAGAGATGACTTCTTTATTACATAAGAATAACAAAATAGTAGTAAAAGATAATAAAGGAACTGGTGGAGATTTGGTGTTTTTAGTAGACAATCAAAAGTCACTAGAATTAGCAGCATTTGAGGTTTTCTCAAAATCAGACTCCCTAGCAATATCTCCTTATTATGAAATAGAAAAAGAATATCGTGTCATTGTCTTAGATGGAAAGGTAAAATTGATTTTTTACAAACAACGACCAGGGCTTATAGGAGATGGTATTCATACAATACAAGAATTATTATTTGATATGCTAAAACAAGGCAAGTCAATGTATGGAGTAGGAAAAAATATAAATATGAAAAAGGTTTTAAAAAAAGGAGAAGAGATTCCATTTTCTTGGAAACACAATTTGGGACAAGGAGCAAAAGCAGTTGTATTATCAGAAGAAGAGAATAGTAGTAAGATAGTGAAAGAAAGGTTGACAAACTTAGCACTTCAAGGAGCAAGTTGTTTAAACTTAAGATTCGCTTCGGTTGATATTATAAAAGTTGAAGATGAGTATAAAATATTAGAAATTAATAGTGGAGTTATGATGGAAAACTTTGCTGGGCAAAGCAAAGAAAACTATGTAAAAGCAAAGGAAATTTACAAAGAAGCAATAGAAAAAATGCTTGATTTTTCTTGTGATTCTAGGTATCATTAAAGAACATAAAAAGAGAAAGATGAAAAAAAGTATTAGAACTAGAAGGCGCTAGGCAAGTAGGAAAAACTTATATCTTAAATAAGTTTGCTAAGAATGAATATCAAAAACATATTTACATTAATATGATAGCAACGTCAGGGACTGATTTTTTGCGTTGTATAGAGAAAGCTACTGCGTGGGAGCCAGGTCAACAAAGACGTTAAAGGAAAAAAGGTGCAAAAGATTTAACTACTGATTTAACAAAATTTATTTTTAAAGAAGAAAGTAATAGAATTACAAAGAAAATGACAAATGGTGCAATTAGTTGGTTATACTTATCTCACCAAATAGGCTACTGTAGTATGAGTGTAGATTGTAGCAATCTTAATATAGTGGACAATTGTAGATTTTATTTCAATGATTTGGGAGTAGCTTCCTATTTTTTAAATATCACTGGAGAACCAAGGGAAACCGTAGAAGGAGTGCTATGTGAAAATTTTGTTTATCTGGAGTTAATGGAACGAGTGCGCAGTCATGAAATAGCGGGACAAGTACCATGGTTTGCTATTGATAAAAAAGGAAGAATCTCTTTTTCCTTAGGCAATTAATAATAAAATGTAACAGTTACAATAAAGATAATAAATATACAAAATAGATTGGAGTTTCATATGATTAATTTTGAAGAAGAATTAGCAAAATTTAAACCTAGTTTAGAGGTGGAACAAGCAGAAGATGCTATTTTAAGCGAAAAGATGACAGATATTACAGATATTATGTTAGAGCTTATGAAAGAAATGAAGAAACAAAGCGAATAAAGGCTACAATGGAGGAAACTATGAAATGTTATAGTTGCAACAGCAAGTTAACAGAGAAAAATAAATGCCAAAAATGTGGCGCAGATGTATCAATGTATAAGAAGATTATAAAGACTTCCAATAGCTATTATAATTTAGGGTTGATGAAAGCACAGGGAAGAAATCTAACAGGAGCAGCAGAAAGTTTACGATTGTGTCTGCAACTAAATAAAAATAATATTCATGCAAGAAACTTACTTGGTTTGGTCTATTATGAAATGGGAGAAGCTGCTAGTGCCTTAAAAGAATGGGTAATTAGTAAGAATATTCAGTATCGTAACAACATTGCCAATGAATATATTAAGGATTTTGAACAAAATCAATATGCACTAGATAGCTATAATCAAACAATTAAAAAGTTTAATCAAGCGCTAGAAACAGTAAGAGAGGGAAATAAAGAACTGGCTGTTATTCAGTTGAAAAAGGTAATTTCTTTAAATCCTAGAATGATAAAAGCCTATGAACTACTTTCTTTGCTTTATATTAATGAAAAACAATATGAAAAGGCAGAGGCAGTATTGAATCGCTGTTTGGAAATTGATAAAGGAAATATATGTGCAATTTCTTACTTGCGAGAGTTAAAACGTACTGGAAAGATAGCAAAGCAAAAAAAGAAGCGAGAAGTAGTAGGAGAAAGCGATAGAGAAGAAGTGATTGTACCTGTAAAACTTAGAGATTACGGTAGTTATCTAACAAGTGCAATCTATATTCTTATTGGTGTTGTCCTAGCAATTGGTGTGTTGTATTATCTTGTCATACCTACCAAAGATCGAATGTATGCTTCGAAAAATCAAGAAACCATTCGATACTACGAAGAAATGGTAATGGGGTTAAAGGCAGATATTAATCGATTGGAAAACAAAGTAGAAGAAGTGGATAAAGAAAAACAAGAGATGGAAGATAGTTTAGCCACTTATACCGAAGATTCTAGTAATGTGTTAAATACCTATGATAATTTATTAGGAGCATTACAAGCGCAAATGAACAATGATTTATTAACCATTGTAGACCTATATTCTCAAATTAACGCTGAGGTTGGGAATACGGAGCAGTTTAAGAAAGTATATGAAACAGTAAAGGCAAACTATGAAGGTCCATTGTATGATCAGTTGCTACAAAGAGCAGATGCATTTCGAGATCCAAAAGCACCACAAAATGTAGCTACATCAGTTGCATTAAATATACAACAACCAGATTATAATCAAGCCATTAGCTATTACGAAGCTTGTTTAAAAATGCGACCAGAAGAACCTTATCTTATTTTCTGGTTAGGAGTATGTTATCAAAATAGTAATAACTGGGAGCAAGCTTTGGTTTACTACCAGCAAATTATAGAAAAATATAATACAAGTGAATTTTATGCACAAGTATTAGTACAAATGCAAAATCATCAATAAAATACACAGAGAAAATCACTAGAGTACTATTCTACAAAAGAAGAAAAAAGGTAGAACGTATTCTAGTGATATTTTTTTGCAAAAAAATAGTGCTTTAAAAGTATTATTTATAAATAATGAAAAAGTGAAAGAAGAGAAAGGAAGAAATAAGATGGATTATTCCAAGGTAAATTATCAAGTATGTGAACATTGTTTAATTATTCAGCTACCAAAGGAAGTAGATGACCACAATTGTCAAGGGATTAAAGTAGCTAGTGAACATATTATAAAGGAAAAAAAGATAAAGGAAGTAGTTTTTGATTGTTCCAATACTGTATTTATGGATAGTTCAGGAATTGGAATTTTACTAGGTAGATATAAAAGAATGAAGGAATTAGGTGGAGCAGTATATATCCATGGAGAAAGTGGAAGGATTAAAAAAATTTTTAAAATGTCAGGTGTGTATCAAATAATACAAAGTATCTAATCGTAAAAAATAGGAGATATGGAAACGTAAATGAGTACTAACTATGTAGGTTATAAGCAAAGGATATAACACAGAATAGAATAAAGGAGAAAAAGAAATGAAACAAATTATTAATGTAGAAAATCATAGCATCGAAACAAAAACAGAAAATATGAAGTTAGAATTTGATAGTTACTCTCATAATGAGTCATTTGCACGAGTAGTAGTATCCGCATTTATGGCTAGGTTAGATCCTACTATAGAAGAGTTAGAAGATGTAAAAACAGCAGTATCGGAAGCTGTTACTAATGCAATCATTCATGGTTATAAAAATACATATGGAGTAATTCAATTATGTGCAACCATTAAAGAAAATACCATTACTATTATCATCAAAGATTATGGTGTAGGTATTGAAAATGTAAAGCAAGCAATGGAGCCGTTATATACAGGAGAAAAGGAATCTGAACGATGTGGTATGGGATTTGCATTTATGGAAGCCTTTATGGATGAGATAGAAGTAATATCAAAAGTAAATGAAGGGACAACCATTATTATGAAAAAAACAATTGGTAATAGGGCGGTGTAAAAATGGAACATACCATAGAATTAATAGAGGCGGCACACAAAGGAGATAAGCAGGCAAGAGACCAATTAGTAGAAGAAAATCTAGGACTAATATGGAGTATTGTTCGAAGATTTACAGGAAGAGGACAAGAACTAGAAGACTTATTTCAAATTGGAAGTATAGGTTTAATAAAAGCAATTGATAAGTTTGATACAAGTTTTGGTGTAAAGTTTTCAACCTATGCTGTTCCAATGATTGCAGGTGAGATAAAACGTTTCTTAAGAGATGATGGTATGATAAAGGTAAGTCGTTCATTAAAAGAAATTGCTATGAAGGCAAAGTTAAAAAAAGAAGAATTAAATTGTCAGTTTGGTCGTGAACCTACGTTAGAAGAAATTGCAAAAGAAATTGGTATTACAAGAGAAGAATTAGCAGAAGCATTAGAAGCAGGAGTAGAGGTGGAAAGTTTACATCAAACCATTTATCAAGGAGATGGAAATGCAATTACTCTAATGGATAAATTAGAACAACAAGAAAGTGGGCATGAAGATATTATTAATCGGATGGTTCTTCATCAAGTGTTACAGCAGTTAGCTCCAGAAGAACAAAATATTATAAAACTTCGATATTTTTACGAACAAACACAAACCCAGATTGCAAAAACATTAGGAATTTCTCAAGTACAAGTATCAAGATTAGAGAAAAAAATTTTAAAATCTATGAGAGAAAAAATGTAAAAATTTCCAGAATAAATTCAAATATATAGCAAAAAATACTATTATAAAATAAAAAGTAAAGAAATGGAGAACAAACATGGAACGAAAAAATTGTAAAAATAGTATTTGTTTGCTACTTATGGCAGTAGTAGTTGTACTGGTAATTTGCTATATGAATAACAAAAAAGAAACAAGGTCAATGAATGGTACATTAGTAAAAGATATGAAAGAAATAAAAAAAGATGGAAAACGATTGGCTAAAAATGTGTATGATGAAGTAAAAGATACAGGAGAAGATATTCTAGATGCTGCATTAGAAAAAGGAAAGGAAGTATTAGATAATACAAAGGAAATATGTGATTGCTTTTTAGAAACAGGAAGTGAGAAAGAAACTAAGGAAGTATAATCTATGAATGAGCAGACCTTATATATTCAATTAGAAGAAAATAGTAGAATTCATACATCAGATATTTTTTTAAAAGATATATCTACTCTTTGGTGTAAAGATAAACATTTGTTACAAAAATGCAAATGTATAAAGTTAGGAAAGGTAAATACAGATAAAGATTATCGAGGTGTCTATAAAGCAGTAGATATTGTAGAAAAAATACAAGAAGAATATCCTGTACTAGAAATTGTTGTTTTTGGAGCAGAGGATATTATTGTAGCCTATGAAAAAGAAAAAAAGGAGAACTTAGGTTTAGAATGGGTAAAGGCAATTGGAATCTTTTTAATTATTTTATTAGGAGCAGCATTTGCTATTATGACATTTAATAAAGATGTGAATGTTTCCGATGTGTTTAAGGATTTGTATTTTTTCGTAACAGGAATACAGTCCAATGGGTTTACCATTATAGAATGGATGTATTCCATTGGTCTATCGGTAGGTATTCTTGTATTTTATAATCATTTTTCAAGGAAAAAGGTAACATCGGATCCTACCCCATTAGAAGTAGAAATGAGATTATACGAACAAGATATTAATACAGCGATTATTGATACCTACAATAGAAATCAAGAAAGTAGGTAGAAACATGATAGTAATAAAACAACTCATTTGTGGAGTGATAGGATTAGGAGCAGGTCTAGCTACTGCTGGTGGAGTTTTTGCATTAATTACAGTAGTGGGAATTATTCCAAGATTAGCAGGAAAAACAAGGACTGCAGTTCATATACGATTTTACGAATGGGCAATTATTTTAGGTGGAACCTTTGGAAATATAATCTCAGTATTTCGTATTCCTCTCCCCCTAGGAAATGTGTTAGGTACCTTGTTTATGGCCATATTTGGATTTGGATGTGGTATTTTTGTTAGTAGTCTAATAATGGCATTAGCAGAAACGTTAGATGTGTTTCCAATTATGGTACGAAGAATACGTTTAAAAGTGGGATTGCCTATGATTGTATGTGGGTTAGCCATTGGAAAAACATTAGGTGCATTTTTGTACTTTTATAAAGGTTGGTCTTAAACAAAATAGAAGGATAACATGCTTTAGAATACAACAAAAAGAGTAGGAAAGTGGGTAAGGTACATGGAAAATATAACAGAAAATCAAAAGAAAGAATATGAAGCATATATTAAACAAATTACACCTACACATAATACAGTTGTCAATGTGGCAAAAGCATTTGCTGTTGGTGGAACGATTTGCCTCATTGGTCAGATATTATTAACAGTATTTCAAAATCAAGGAATGGATAAGGAAATCGCAGGGGCTTGGACATTAGTATGCCTTATTGCTCTTACTGTATTATTAACAGGATTTAATGTATTTTCTAAAATTGTTAAGTTTGGAGGAGCTGGAGCGTTAGTTCCTATTACAGGGTTTGCCAACTCCGTAGCAGCACCAGCCATAGAGTATAAGAAAGAAGGACAAGTTTTTGGAATTGGCTGTAAAATTTTTACTATATCAGGACCAGTTATTTTGTATGGAATATTTAGCAGTTTTGTATTAGGTGTTGGTTACCTAATATTACAATGGCTTGGATGGATTTCATAAGAGAAGGAGGCAACTATGCAACAAGGAAAAGCAAGTATTCAGTTTGAACAGCCTGTTAGAATTATTAGTAGGGCATCTGTTGGTAGTAAAAAAGAAAAAGAAGGACCACTAGGACAACTGATTGATTATATTGATGAAGATCCTAAGTTTGGAAAAAATACTTGGGAAGAGGCAGAAAGTCAAATGCAATTTTTAGCGGCACAAAAAGCCATTGAAAAGGCAGGAATCTCCCAAAATAAAATACGATATATATTTGCAGGGGATTTGTTGGGACAAAATATTGCAACGTCCTTTGGGATTATGAATTTAAATATTCCACTGTTTGGTTTATATGGAGCATGTTCTACCATGGGAGAATCTTTATCATTAGGAGCGATGACTATGAATGCTGGTTATGCAGATTATGTAATTTGTATGACATCTAGTCATTTTGCCAGTGCAGAAAAAGAGTTTCGTTATCCATTAGAGTATGGAAATCAAAGACCATTTTCAGCAACGTGGACAGTAACAGGTTCTGGAGCTGTTGTATTAGGAAAAGAAGGTGGTATGGTAGAAGTAAAAGGTATTACCACTGGTCAAGTCATAGATTATGGAATTAAGGACTCTATGAATATGGGAGCAGCTATGGCACCTGCAGCAGCAGATACCATTTATCATAACTTTACGGATTTTAATATATCTCCAGATTATTACGATAAGATTATTACTGGAGATTTAGGATATATTGGTCAAACAGCACTTATAGATTTATTAAAGAAAAAAGGATATGATATTAGCAAAGTGCATACGGATTGTGGAATTGAAATTTATGATGGAGAAACACAAGATACTCATGCAGGTGGAAGTGGATGTGGGTGTTCTGCTGTAACATTATGTTCTTATATTTTAAAACAAATGGAAGAAAGAAAATGGAAACGAGTATTATTTGTTCCTACAGGTGCGTTACTTTCAACGGTAAGTTTTAATGAAGGACAATCCATTCCAGGAATTGCTCATGCTGTTATGTTAGAAACAGTCAACTAGATACATGAAAGTGATAAAGGAGAGAGATACATGGACTATATAAAGGCGTTTTTAGTAGGAGGACTTATTTGTGCATTGGTTCAAATACTGATGGAAAAAACGAAACTAATGCCAGGAAGAATCATGGTTCTTTTAGTAGTAGGCGGAAGTATATTAGGGGCAATCGGATTATATCAGCCATTCATTGATTGGGCAGGTGCAGGGGCCAGTGTACCATTATTAGGCTTTGGAAATACACTATGGAAAGGAATGAAAGAAGCCATTGATAAAGATGGTATGATAGGTCTTTTTAAAGGAGGATTTACTGCAAGCGCAGTTGGTATATCTGCAGCTCTTATATTTGGTTATATTGCCTCTCTTATATTTGAACCAAAAATGAAGGATTAAAAGGTGACTTTTAATCCTTTTTTTCTTTTTGTTTAGTTTTTTAAAAAAATATAAATTATTTTTTAATATATATTTTATATATTCTTTTGGTTTTATTGACAAAGAAAAGGGATATCTATATAATAAATTGTAGGAAAAAAATACAAGTTTTTGTAAATTCTAGGATAGAAGGAATTATAAGGTGATTGTTATGCGTAAGACAGGAGAAAAGCCCATTCGAGTTGCCCATGTAATAGGCAAATGGGTAGGGGGAGGATTAGAGGCAATCGTTCTTAATTATTATAAATATTTAGATCGAAGCCAAGTACAGTTTGATTTCATAGTAGATATAGGTTCACCTCGAATTCCAAGAGAAGAGATAGAGCAATTAGGGGGAAGAATTATTATTGTGCCACGATATGAAGATGTTTTTCATTATATTCGTGAGTTGGCAAGGATATTTCGAGAGGAAAATTATACAATCGTTCATTCTCATATTAATACAATGTCGGTATTTCCATTATGCGCAGCATGGATTTCTAAAGTGCCTATTCGTATCGCACACAGCCATAGTACCAGCAATAAAAAAGAAAAAAAGAAGGACTTTATAAAAAAATGTTTACGACCATTAGCAAAAAATTTTGCCACAGACTATTTTTGTTGTAGTGAACTTGCAGGAAGATGGTTGTTTGGAAATAGAACATATAACAAAGGAAACGTATATTTACTAAGAAATGCAATAGATACTGGTAATTTTCGGTTTTCACAAAAAAGTAGAGTAGAAAAAAGAAATGAATTACAAATAAAAGAAAATCAAATATTGATTGGTCATATTGGACGATTTGTTACGCAGAAAAATCATAGTTTTTTAATTAAAGTTTTTCAGGAAATACATAGAAAAAATAAGGAAACCATACTGGTTATGGTTGGGGAAGGTCCATTATTAGAGTTAATGAAGCAAAAGGTGAAAGAATTGCAATTAGATGAAGCAGTTATTTTTACAGGGCAAAGATGTGATACCAATGAGTTGTATTCTGCATTTGATGTATTATTATTACCTAGTTTATATGAAGGACTTCCAGTAGTAGGGGTAGAATCTCAAACAGCAGGCCTACCTTGTATTATGTCCGATGAGATAACAAAAGAGATAAAGGTACTTGATAGTACCAAATTATTGCCATTATCTCTAGGGGCAAAAAGGTGGGCAGAGGAAGTGTTGGATTCTTTTGTGGTAGTGAAACGAAAGGATACTTCTCAAATATTAGTGGAGAATGGCTTTGATATTCATTGTGAGGCACATAAATTAGAAGTGAAGTATAAAGAATTATTGCAACGTGAGAAATTGGTGTAGGAAAGGATAATAAAATAATATGAAAAAGGTAGGCATTGTATCCTGTTATTTTAAAAATAATTATGGAAGTGCTTTGCAAGCGTATGCAACACAAAAAGTATTAGACGATAATGGTATAGAGAATGAAACTATAGAAATAGAGCATAATGTAGATTTCAAAAAGGGGAAAAGAGCATACTATATTAGTCAAATAACGAATTTTCATTTTATCAAAGAAAAGTTAGGTATGGTAAAATTAAAATTTGATAAAATGGTAAATAAACAATTAGGAGAAAATATTGCAATTCGCAATAAAAAATACAAAGAGTTTCGACAAGAGTTTCGTTTGAGCAAACCAATGGATTCTTATAAAGAATTAACCAGTTATGCAAAAGAAAATTATAATCATGTGATTGTTGGAAGTGATCAATTGTGGTTACCTGTTAATGTAGTGGCAGATTATTATACACTGACTTGGGTACCAGATGATATAAATAAAATCTCCTTAGCAACTAGCTTTGGTATTCACAATATTGATACAAAGTATAAAACAAAATATCAAAACTTTTTATCAAGAATAAATTATCTTTCAACAAGAGAGCAAAGTGGAGTAGCTTTAATAAAAAAAATGACTGGTAAAGATGCAAAGTTAGCATGTGATCCTACCTTGCTTTTATCAAAAGAAGAATGGGAAGAACTGATTCCAGAAAAGCCGATGATAGAAACACCTTATATCTTTTGTTATTTTTTAGGAAAGAACATAGAACATCGTAAATTTGCAGAGCGACTAAAGGCAAAGACAGGATGTAAAATTGTATCCATTAATCATGCAGATGAATATGTGTCGTACTCTGATGTTTTTGCAGATATAATTCCTTATGATGTCGGTCCAAAAGAATGGATCAATTTAATCAAAAATGCAGAGTATGTTTGCACCGATTCCTTTCATGGAACAGTATTTTCGCTGATTTTTAATAAAATATTTTTTGACTTTAGACGTTATGCTTCCAATAGTAAAATGTCCACCAACTCAAGACTAGATTCTCTATTAGAAGTTATGTCTGTACCAAAAAATAGAATATTATCTGGGAAAGAAGATGTAGAACAAGTACTAACAAATACCATTGATTATGATAAAGTCAATAAACGATTACAAGTGGTGAGAGAGGATACGAAACGTTGGTTGTTTTTTGCATTAGGAAAGGATAGAAACAATGAAACATAAAAAACGAGTGTTACTTTTTGTAGACCGTATGCGACATGGCGGAATTCAACAGTTTTTACTTGAAAATATTAGATATATGGATAAAGAAACATTACAGATAGACGTAGTAACATTGGATGATGGAACAACCTATCCATTGGAACAGCAAATTCAAGAGGCAGGAGCTACCTATTATAAGTTAAAAGGAATATGGATTCGTTCTCCATTTGATTACTTAAAATATGCAAAAGCGTTAAATCAATTTTTCAAGGAAAATAATGATTATGATGTAGTGCATATGAATGGTTCTAGTAAAAACTTCATATTATTAAAATATGCAAAAAAATATAAGGTACCAATTCGCATTGTACATTCCCATAACATTGATTTTCAAACAAAAAATCCAATTAAAAAATTGGTTGGAAATATGTTTAAGCGACCATTAAAAGCCTATGCTACCGATTACTTTGCCTGTTCCAAACTGGCAGGAAATTGGCTATTTGGTGAAAATAGTAAAGTGACCGTAATTCCAAATGGAATCCAATATAAAAAATTTCAGTTTCGACAAGATATAAGAGAGCAGTTACGAAAGGAGTTTGGATTTTCAGACACAGATATTGTCATAGGAAATGTAGGTAGGTTTACAACACAGAAAAATCATGAGTTTCTAATTGCGATATTTTATGAAATAGTAAAAATGAATGACAATGCAAAACTACTACTAGTGGGAATTGGAGAGAAAGAAGACGAGATAAAAGAAAAAGTAAAACAGCTAGGCTTGGAAAATAAAGTGGTATTTGCAGGATTTCGAAAGGATGTAGCCAATATTATGAATGCTATGGATGTGTTTTTACTTCCTAGTTTGTACGAGGGACTACCAGTAGTTGGAGTAGAGGCGCAAGCTTCTGGGCTTCCTTGCTTTATGAGTAAAGATGTAATAACAGAGGAAGTGAATATTACAGGAAATGTTACCTTTCTCTGTTTACAAGATAGTCCAAAACAATGGGCAGAAACAATATTAGAACATGATTTATCACGAAAAGATACCTATCAAGCATTAAAAGAAAAAGGATATTTTATAGAAGATACTGCAAGAGAGTTAGGTGAGTATTATTGTCATTAGATACATTAAGAAGAGTACGTTTTAAATCCAGACAGTTTGTAATGCTAGTTCCATTATTTATTATTATAGGGAAAATTGTTCGATGGACATTAATGAAACGAACATTGGTAAATATGAGTAAAGGATGGGGATATCCAGCCATAATCTTAAATGGACCTTGGTCCTTTCAGTTTTTTGGATTGGATGAATTATCGGAAGGAAACATTGGACAAGGAGATAATGTATTTACTTTTTTTAAGGTTATTCGACTCATTTGTTTCAATCTGCCAGATGACTTTTATTCTTTTGAAGTAGCTATTACTATACTGTTTGGCTTTATTATGTTTTTAATTTTAACAAAAAGTAAGCCCTATATTGATTTTCTAGAAGCGTCCTTTATTGCACTTATGGTTATGGTAAATAGTGTATATTGTTTTTCTTTAGGAAAAGAAGCGTTTCAGATGGTGTATTTTATAGCACTGTTTCTATGCTTGAAATCAGAGTATATGTTACCAAAGAAAAAGCTTTTGATGTCCATAGCAATTATTCTTATTAGTGTAGCAACCTTTCGGACTTACTATGCATTAATTGTTGTTTTTATGGTTTCAATTTTACTCTGTACTCAATTTGTACTTGCTTATACCCAATACATGAATTGGAATCGAATTACATTACTATTTGTATTAATCTCGTTTACTTATTTCATAATGATGGCAGTATTAATGGTTGTAAATGGTGGTTTATATGTAAGGTTTAAAGATTCGTTATTGTTTGCAAGTGATGCCACATCCTCTAGTAATACTTATATTGAAAATATAATTGTACCATATCTAGGAGATAATATAATTGGCTTATGGTTAGAGTATATCATTGTAGTAATTCGTTTATCGGTACCATTGGAATTAACCAGTTTGGGAATAAAATATTGGCCATTTATTTTATATCAAGTATTAATGACATATTATGCAGTGAAAGGAATTGTAGCTATTAGAGAAAATTCATCCACGAAAAATATAGCATTGCTAATCTATATTGCATTTTTATTTGCATCAGCTTCTTTTGAGGTGGATTATGGTGCATGGATTCGTCACTGTGCAGTTACGTTTCCAATCTTATTACTTATGACAGAGATAGTAACTGTTGAAGAAGTATTTATATCAAATGATGATAAAGAATTAGGTGAAGAATAAATGAAGGTAAAAATCCGTAATTGTATTATAAAAAATATTCAGGCAATTCTTTGGTGGAGTTTAAGGTTATTTAGATTTCCTAAAGTAAAGGAAGAGTCAAAAGAATTTTTAGATATCAAGCAAACCTATGAAAGAAAAAAGGTATCTCTTGTACCAAAAAGGACTATTACAGTAAAAACAAATGCTACAGTTATTATTCCAGTATATAATGGAGAAAAAACAATTAAGAAATGTTTACAATCTTTGGTTAATCAAAAAACAAAATATACTTACAATATTGTTGTAATTAATGATGGCTCTACAGACCAAACAGCTCATATCTTAAATGAATTTGAAAAAAGATATGAAAATATAGTAGTAATTTACCAAGAGAATAAAGGGATTTCAGAGGCAAGAAATCTAGGACTTTCTTATGTCACAGGAGAATATATAGCATTTATAGATAGTGATGATTTTGTATCAGAAGATTATTTAGAAAAGCTATTGAGCAATGGATACGAAAGGAATGCAGATATTGTACGATGCAATTATTATGAATATGATATAGAAAAAAATGCTTATATTAAATCTGGGAAAGAACAAAATGATTGTGTACTAAAGGGTGATATAGGAAGTAGAATACTAGATTTTAAAGGGTATCCATGGGGAGGGATTTTTAAAACATCCTTATGGGAAGA
>CAJFOH010000013.1 GCA_904395845.1 uncultured Lachnospiraceae bacterium | reverse complement strand
CCAGTTTAATTTTCCATTTTCTACATAGTACCACTTACTATTTCTTTGTACTAGTCCTGTATAGTTCCAGTTTAATACTCCTTTTTCTACATAATACCATGTTCCATTTCTCAATGCTAAGCCTGTATAGCTTCTATCCACTACCCCCTGTTCCATGTAATACCATATTCCATTTATTAATACTAAACCGGTATAATTTTTATCAATATCTACTGTACCAACAACTCCATTTCTTATGTAATATGTTTGATTATTATAATTAGCGTTCCCATTATATTGCCAATTTATAGTTCCTCGCTCTACATAATACAATATATTTTCGTGATTTACTAATCCAGTATAATCCCAACGAACTTTACCATTTTCTACATAATACCATGTTCCTGCTGGATAACCAGTCCATGTCCCATTACTATGTAATCGAAATCCTTCAATAATCCCCTCTACTACTTGTCTTGCTATCTCATCTCTATTATTAAGATACCAATTCACATCTTCCTTACTAGAAATAAAGCAGGTTTCCAATAGTCCATGTGGTACATTTTGTTTTAGAGAATTATTTTGTACTAATAAACCACTTGGCCACTGTCTACTTGCAACTACAATTCCATCCCAAGCTTTTCTACTTCCTAAATTATATAATCTTTGAAGAATACTTTTTTCTGAACTCCATCCACTTTCTGATTTATGAACATAAAACATTGTTCCTCTTGAAGTGCTTTTTGTAGAAGAATTAAAATGGACTTCTAAACAATAATTATTCCCTACAAAATTCGGAATATTTCCACTGCGAATTTGCTTAACTGCATTTTTACTCATATCATAAACAGAAACTTTTATCCCTTTATTTCTAGCTACTGCACTAATTCTTGTTACCAAATCTCTTGTTAAATCTGCCTCTTTATAACCATTTCCTACTGCTCCACTATCCCCTTCTCCATGACCTGATATAAGCATCAATTCAAATGTTTGATTGCTACTCCCCTTTACCAAACCTGTATAATCTGTCTTGATACTTCCATCTTCCTCATAATACCATATTCCACCTTTTTTTACTAAACTATCATACCTACTTGATAGATTTATCTGTCTATTATGTTCTTTTGCCAAAGAAATATCTTTAGGGTAAATAACTCCTATACATACCATCAATAACAAAAGTATCTTCCATATGTTTCGTACTTTCACAATAACTCCTCCTGTATATTCTTTCCCATCTTATTATATTTGCTCATACAAATTCCGTTCCATTATATATTTATAATGGAACGGAATTTTTCCAACTATATTATATTTAGTATAACTTCTATCATCAATTTTTTCAAGACAATTTTATTTACTTATCCACTACCTCATCAATGGCTTTCCCAATATCATTTCTCATATATTTATTAGCAAAATCCACCCATGTAGTTGCTTCATACGCATTGGCTCTTGCTTTTTTTAAATCACTTCCTTTGGCTGTAATTCCAAGAACACGTCCACCATTAGTAACAACTTTTCCATCTTCCTTCTTTGTTCCTGCGTGAAATACATAATATCCATCTTTATTATGAAATGCTTCCAATCCTTTGATTTCAAAACCTTTTTCATAGTGTTCTGGATATCCACTAGATGCTAAAACAACACACACTGCTGCATTATCTTCAAACTCTAGCTGTACTTTATCAAGAGTCCCATCAATACAAGCTTCCATTACATCAATAATATCATTTTTCATTCTAGGAAGTACTACTTGTGTTTCTGGATCTCCAAATCTTGCATTATATTCTAATACTCTTGGACCATTTTCTGTTAGCATTAATCCAAAAAAGATAATTCCTTTAAAGGAACGTCCTTCCATTTTCATAGCATCTACCGTTGCCTGATAAATGTATGTTTGACAAAATTCATCTACTTCTTTCGTATAGTATGGACTTGGTGAAAACGTTCCCATACCACCTGTATTTAAACCTTCATCACCATCTTTGGCACGCTTATGGTCTTGAGCTGATGTCATAATTTTTATATGCTCACCATCTACAAAAGATAATACAGATACTTCTCTACCTGTCATAAACTCTTCAATTACAATTCGATTTCCAGCCGTTCCAAACTGCTTATCAAGCATTAATGTTTTTACTCCTTGCATTGCCTCTTCTCTTGTATTACATATAAGAACGCCTTTTCCAAGAGCAAGCCCATCTGCCTTTAAAACAACTGGCATCATAGCTGTTTCTAAATACTCCATTGCTTTTTCTGGGCAATCAAATGTTTCATAAGAGGCTGTTGGAATCTTATATTTCTTCATTAGATCTTTTGAAAATGCTTTTGACCCTTCTAATATTGCTGCATTTTTTCTAGGCCCAAACACCTTTAATCCCTCTGCTTCAAACACATCTACAATTCCAGCAACCAATGGATCATCCATCCCTATAATCGTTAAATCAATCTGTTTTTCTTTTGCAAATGCAACTAACTTATCAAATTCCATTGCTCCTATTGGTACACAAGTTGCAACTTCTTCAATGCCTGCATTTCCTGGTGCACAGTAAATTTTACTTACTCGCTTGCTTTGTGCCACTTTCCACGCAATCGCATGTTCACGTCCACCACTTCCAACAATTAAAACTTTCATATAAACCTCCGCTCTTTTAAACAATATTCTTGTTATATGTTCCCTTGCTATATGTATCTTTCATAAGTAAAATATTTGTAGATAAATAAACATATATGTTTCAATGCAAATATTTTCCTTTTATGATACTAAGCTTTTAACACGTTATCTTTCATTTTACTAATAATTAGGTATTAAGATTTTTTTACCTTATTACCTATCACTGAGATTTTATTATTTGCAATCAAGTGTATGGCTTCTGGCAAAATATTCCACTCAGCTTCTTCCATTACCCTTTGTTGCAATGTTTTACTAGTATCGTCTTCCTTCACTTCTACTGCTTTTTGTAAAATAATTGGACCTGTATCTGTACCTGTATCTACAAAGTGTACGGTAGCTCCTGTAACCTTTACTCCACGCTCTAGTACAGCCTCATGAACTTTTAATCCATAATACCCAGTTCCACAAAAGGATGGTATCAGTGATGGATGAATATTAATAATTTTATTTTCATATTCATGAATGACACATTCTGGTATAATCACTAAAAAGCCAGCAAGTACAACTAAGTCTACTTCATATTTCTTTAATGTTGTAAGTAATGCTTCATTAAATTGATCTCTTGTCTCATAACACTTTGGTGAAAGACAAATGGCTTCAATATTATGCTTTCTTGCTCTTTCAAGTGCATAAGCATTTGCATTATTACTAATGACTACTGAAATCATAGCATTGGTTATCTTTTTATCTTCTATTTTATCAATGATAGCCTGCAAGTTTGTACCGCCACCACTGACTAAAACACCAACTTTTAGCATAAAGTAACTCCTTTTTCCCCTGCCTTTATGTATCCTACTACATAAGGAGTTTCTCCTGCTTCTTTTACTGCATCAAGTACTGTATTCACATCTTCTTTGGAAACTGCCACAATCATACCAATTCCCATATTGTATGTGTTATACATCATTTGCTCCTCAATATTTCCTTCCTTTGCAAGCATTGTAAAAATAGCTGGCACTTCATAACTATTTTTTTCAATATATGCATGCATACCTTCTGGTAACATTCGAGGAACATTTTCATAAAAACCACCACCGGTAATATGACTACATGCCTTTATAGTTACTCCTTTTTCTTTTACCGTTCTTAAAGCCTTTACATAAATTTTTGTTGGCTCAAGTAAGGCTTCTCCTAATGTTCTTCCCAACTCATCATAATAAGTATTAAGACTTTCTTTTGTCATAGGAAATACCTTTCTTACAAGAGAAAATCCATTGGAATGTACTCCACTTGAAGCAATACCAATTAAAATATCACCCTCTACTAATTCTTTCCCTGTAATTAAATCTTTCTCATCTACAATACCTACGGCAAACCCTGCAAGGTCGTATTCATCTTCTGGGTAAAATCCTGGCATTTCTGCTGTTTCACCACCAATTAAAGCTGCACTTGATTGTTCACATCCAGTTGCCACTCCCTTTACAATTTCTGCAATCTTTTCTGGTGTATTTTTTCCACAAGCAATGTAATCTAAAAAGAATAATGGCTCTCCACCAGCACAAGCAATATCATTGACACACATGGCCACACAGTCTATTCCTATGGTATCGTGCTTGTCCATTAAAAATGCAAGTTTTAACTTTGTTCCAACACCATCTGTTCCAGATACTAATGTTGGCTTTTCCATGTGTTTAAAACGCTCCATAGAAAATGCTCCAGAAAACCCACCAATGTTTGTCAACACTTCTGGTCTCATTGTTTTTTTAATGTGTTCCTTCATTAACTCTACTGATTTGTATCCTGCTTCAATATCTACTCCTGCGTGTTTGTAATCCATAGTGTTATCCTCCTAATGTGTTCGTTTATGTTTTTTGTTTTCATATTGTAATATTTTATTTCTAAAATACTGCAAGCACCATTTACATTTGTTCCAAATACTTTTGATAAGATATTGCTTCTAACTTTTCTGCTTTATCTTCCACCATCTGCTCTAATGAGTTACTATATTCTTCCAAACGATTACTAATTTCTTCATTGGTTGTTCCTAAAATCTTGGCTGCTAATAATCCAGCATTTAATGCTCCATTAATTGCCACAGTTGCAACAGGAATTCCCGGTGGCATTTGACAAATGGAATATAAGGAATCAACACCATGTAACGTTTTTGTCTGTACTGGTACACCAATGACAGGTAACGTTGTCATAGATGCAGTCATTCCTGGTAAATGAGCAGCTCCACCTGCTCCTGCTATAATTACTTTTAATCCTCTTTCCTTTGCACTATGTGCATATTCATACATTTTGTTTGGTGTACGATGGGCACTAACAATAGTTAATTCATAAGGAATATCAAGTTCATCTAAAATTTTTGCTGCATTTGCCATTACTGGTAAATCCGAATCACTACCCATAATAATTGCTACTTGTGGTTTTACTTCTGGCTTCATATTACAACTCCTTCTCTTTCTTTTTACATTTACCATCTTTTCTATCTTTATAGTCTATAATTTTTATTATCTAGGAACGAAATGAAATTGCATCTCTTGCTTCCCTTACACTTTTTTGAAGTTCTTCAATACTGTCACCAACAGCTGTGATATGTCCCATTTTACGATTTTTTTTCACTTCTCTTTTTCCGTAAATATGAACCTTTACATTTTTTTGTTGGTAGGCATTACCTACTCCAACCACATTTGCTTCTCCATCATGATCTCCAATAATATTTTTCATAACTGCCTTTGCAATTAAACTGGAATTACCAAGTGGTAAGCCTAAAATCGCTCGTATATGTTGTTGAAATTGAGAGGTATAACATCCCTCTATGGTATAATGTCCTGAATTATGTGGTCTTGGTGCAAGTTCATTCACCAATACATGACCATCTCTTGTAACAAAAAATTCAATACAAAGAATACCTACGGCTTCAAATATTTGCAAACATTTCTCTGCAATTGCTCTTGCTTCTTTTTCTGTTGCTTCTAAAATATTTGCTGGTACTATTGTTTCATCTAAAATACTATTTTTATGAATATTTTCTGCAACTGGGAAAATGTCAATATTTCCTTGAAGATTTCTACAAGCTAAAATAGAAATCTCCTTTTCAAATGGAATGCACTCTTCTACCATAAGTGGAACACTTAAACTTCCTAACGTAGCAAATGCTTCCTCTATTTCTTCCTTTTTATGAATCACTACATTTCCTTTTCCATCATATCCACCGGTACAAGTCTTTAATACAACTGGAAATGAAAATGTTTGTTCTATTTGTTGCAAGTCTTCAAAACATTCAATAGCCACAAATTTAGGCACTGGTATTTGATTTTTTTCCAACCACTGCTTTTGCGTATATTTGTTTTGAATATACCCTAATGTCTTTGATGATGGATAAACTAGATATCCTATCTCCTCTAACTCTTGCAGTGCCTTTAAGCTAATATGCTCAAATTCATATGTAATAACATCCACTTTTGATGCCAATCGCTTCATTGCATCAATATCTTGAAAACTAGCTACAATATGACCATCTGCAATGCTATGAGCAGGACAGTCTTCTGTTGGATCTAATATATAAAATTGATAATCCAATTGCTTTCCTGCTAAAATCATCATTTTTCCAAGCTGACCGCCACCAATAATACCTATTTTTTTCATTTGCAAACCTCTCAATAATTAAATTTTTAAAGAACAGTTTCATTTTACTAAGAATGAACAGCAACGTCAATGTTATTTTCCATAATTATTGCAAAGTTTTTTCTCTTTTGATTAATTTTATATCCAATCTTATACCAATGCCATAACTCCTGCTATAAAGATAGTAGACATTCCAAGTAAAATGATAACATGTAGTAATAAACTATACCATGCTGTCTGTTTTTTAATTTTTCCTTTTTCTTTCATTCCCATATAGGATAAATAAGCTCCAATAAGTGCCATAAGAACAATGCTAACTCCGATTATTCCTAATAAAATTCCACCATTGCCTTTATTGTTATAAGAATTTATAATAGAAACTCCTAATAAAATACATTCAAAAGCACAAAAGAAACAAGAAATGATTCCTTTTTTACTATGTTCTTTCTCCTCAAACTCAAACGTATCAGTTTTTTTCACTTTTATACCTTTCATTGTTTCCCATTCCTTTTCTTTTTATTTGTCTACGAAACCATAATTGATGTACCCGATAGATAAGATAACCAATCATACCACCTAATGTATTTAACAAAATATCATCTACATCAAAACTACCAACTTTACATACAAGTTGAATACTTTCAATGCATAGACTAGTAGTTGCCGTTAGTATAGTCACAAAAAGAAAGTTTTTGCATCTTTTTGTCATCATTGGTAAAAAATATCCAAATGGAAAAAATACTACCACATTCCCAACCACATTTAATAGAAATGCCTTCATACCTAAAATATGGCGATAATGGTAAAAACGATAGATTTCTTTAAACAATTGTAAATTATAATAATATTCTCTTCCTGTATCAACACGACCAAAAAATTCTGCAAAAAATAAAAAATAGCATAGCGCTACCATATATAAATAAAACAGTATCACACTGTATAATTTTCGCTTTTTATATAACTTCATAACTTCCTCACAATTTTATAATAAGAAAAAAGGAAAGGGAGATACACTTCCCCCTTTCATCCCTATGTTAAAATGTAATATTCTTTTTTTCGTGAAGCAAACGTGCTCCATTAATAATAGATAGTACTCCTACACTTACACCGACAACAAGTGCAATTATTCCAAGTACAATTCCACTTGCTCCTGTTTGACTCATTACTTTGTATTGTTTTTCGTTCATAGGGTAATCTCCTTTTAGTTTTCTGCACCATATTGTTCATAATATGCATCAATTGCTGCTTTTATAGTATCATCAATAATAATTTTCCCTTTATATTCTTTATTATACAAATGTTCAATGACTTCTGCCATTGTAACAATTGCAGTTGTTTCTAAACCATATTTTTCTTTGATTTCAGCTAATGCGCTCTTTGTTCCTTGACCTCTTTCCATTCTATCTACAGAAACTACTAATCCTAATACATCAACATTTCCTTGTGCCTTGATAATTGGTAATGTTTCTTGAATAGATGTTCCTGCAGTAGTAACATCTTCAATAATAACAACTTTGTCATTGTCATTAATTGGACTTCCTAATAAAATCCCTGTATCACCATGGTCCTTTACTTCCTTACGGTTAGAACAATACTTAATATCTGCATCGTAATGTTCACTAATTGCCATAGAAGTTGCTACAGATAATGGAATCCCCTTATATGCTGGTCCAAATAATACATCAAAGTCTGTACCAAACTTAGAAACGATAGCTTTTGCATAGTATTCTCCTAACTTTCTAAGTTGTGCACCTGTACGATAAAATCCTGTATTTACAAAGAAAGGAGTCTTTCTTCCACTTTTCGTTACAAAATCACCAAACTTTAAAACTTCACAATCAATCATAAATTCAATAAACTCTTTTTTATATTGTTCCATCGTCTCCTCTTTTCTGCGCTACTTCCTATTACTCATTTTAAATTCGTTGCTTTATAGGGAGAAGCATTTTTGCTAGTAACGCTTAGCCTTGTAAAATGCTTCTCTCATTATTAAAAATTTTATTTTCTTTTTATTTTACATAACCAATTAAATTGTTAATATCTGTTTCTTTATACTGCTTCATATACTTTTCAATTCCCTCTACAATTTCAACTGTTGCATAAGGATTATAGAAGTTTGCTGTACCAACAGATACTGCAGTTGCCCCTGCTAAAATAAATTCCATAGCATCTTCTGGGGTTGCAATTCCACCCATACCAATAATAGGAAGTTTTACAGCATTTGCAACTTGATATACCATACGAACTGCGATTGGCTTAATAGCAGGACCACTAAGTCCACCAGTACGATTTGCAATAGCAAAATCTCTACGATTTACATCAATTTTCATACCAGTAATTGTATTAATAAGGGATAATACATCTGCTCCACCAGCCTCTGCTGCCTTTGCCATTGTTGTAATATCCGTAACATTAGGACTTAATTTCATAATTACTGGTTGTTTTGCTTTTGCTTTAATTGCCTTTGTAATAGCCTCTACTGCTTTTGGGTCTTGTCCAAAAGCAATTCCACCTTCCTTTACATTTGGGCAAGAAATATTAATTTCTAATAAGTCTACTGGTTCATCAGAAAGTCTTTCTACTACTTCTAAGTAATCTTCTGTTGTCTTTCCACAAACGTTAACAATAATTTTTGTATCAAACTTCTTTAAAAATGGAATATCACGTTTACAAAATACTTCCATTCCTGGATTTTGTAGTCCAATAGCATTTAACATTCCACCTTGGGTTTCTGCAATTCGTGGAGTGGCATTCCCTGGCCAAGGTATGTTTGCTACTCCTTTTGTAACAACTGCACCTAAACGGCTTAAATCTACAAATTCTGAATATTCTTCTCCAGAGCCGAATGTTCCAGAGGCAGTCATTACTGGATTTTTTAATATAACACCAGCTAAATTTACTTGTGTATTTAATTGTTCCATTATAATTCTACCTCCGTTGCTAAAAATACAGGACCGTCTTTACAAATACGCTTATTATTCACATTTGTATGGTGGTCTACTTCTTTTGATTTACATACGCAAGCCAAGCAAGCACCAATTCCACATGCCATCTTTTCTTCTAAAGAAACGTAACATTCAATATTATTTGTTATGGCATATTCTTTAATGGCACGAAGCATTGGAGTTGGTCCACAAGCAAAAATTACGTCTGCCTCTAAGCCATTTTCTTTGATAGCATCAAGCACATTTCCTTTTGTTCCAACACTTCCATCTTCTGTGGCAACGTAAACATCACCGTAAGATTCAAATTCTTTATTTAAAAATAGAACATCACGATATCCTAAAATCATTTGCTTTACACAATCTGTTTCTTTTTCTAATTGCTTTGCTAATTCTAACATTGGTGGAATCCCAATTCCTCCACCAATTAAAAATGCTTTTTTTCCTTTTAATGGAAAATGATTTCCAAGAGGTCCCATTACTTCAACAGTATCTCCTGCTTGATAGCTGGAAAATTCTTTTGTTCCAGCTCCAACGACACGATACACAAGACGAATTCTTCCTTGTTCTCTATCAATTTCACAAAGGCTAATAGGACGAGGTAATAACTTACCACTGTCCTTTGTATAAATAGATACAAATTGTCCTTGTAATGCTTCTTTTCCAATCTTATCTGTTTGAATCCACATACTATATACGCCATCAGCTAACATTTCTTGGCTAATAACAGTTCCAGTTTCTTTCCATTTACTCATAATTCACCATCCAATATACGTTGTTTAAAATTAATATATTTCATATTAAAATAAATACTTATCTTCTAAAATCCTGTCTATTTCTCCTACGATAAACGTACCATAGAATTTTTCTATTAGAAAATACGGTTAATGTCTTCAATCATATCAACAACTGCTTGTCTTGATGCATCTGCAAAATTTGCTTCCCCAAAGTTTGCATATTTTTCTTGCTTATAAGCTGCAATAATACCACGAGAAGAATTGATAATTGCACCAAGTCCGTCTTCATTAAAGTATGGCTTTAAGTCTTCTGCCTTTCCACCTTGAGCGCCATATCCTGGAACTAAAATATATGTCTTTGGCATAATCTTTCTTAATACTTCACCCATCTTTGGATAAGTAGCACCCACTACACAACCAATGTAGCTATATTCATCACCCATATGTTCTTCTCCCCACTGAGCAACTTTTTCACCAACTAATTCATACAATGGACGTCCATTTACTAATTGGTCTTGGAACTCTCCACTTGATGGATTTGAAGTTTTTACAAGAATAAACAATCCCTTATTTTCTTCCTTACATACTTTGATAAAAGGGTTAATTCCATCAGAACCTAAGTAAGGATTTACTGTGGCAAAATCTTCGTTAAAAGCAGAAATACGATTACTTCCAACAGTTACTTTTCCTAGGTGACCTACTGCATAAGCTTCTGAAGTAGAACCAATATCACCACGCTTAATATCACCAATTACTACTAAGCCTTTTTCTCTACAATAATCAACTGTTCTTTGATATGCAACCATTCCTGGAATACCAAATTGTTCATACATAGCAATTTGTGGCTTTACTGCTGGAATTAAATCATATACACAATCAATGATTTGCTTATTATATTGCCAAATAGCTTCTCCTGCTCCTTCTAATGTTTCTCCAAATTGTTCAAAAGCAGCCTTCTTAATATGCTCTGGCACATAATTTAACATTGGATCTAATCCAACTACGATTGGTGCATTTAACTTTTTGATTTTTGATACTAATTGATTAATCATAACATCCTCCTAGTGTGTCTTTCTATTGTTTTACCTATTTTACTATGTTCATTATTGGTATTGATATACAATCTCTCCACTACAAATAGTGTACATCACTTGTCCTTTCACTTTCATACCAGAAAATGGCATATTCTTCCCTTTTGATACGAAAGTTTCTGGGTCAATCACATATTCTTTTTCAGGATCAATAATAACAATATCTGCTGCCTTTCCAACTTGTAGTGTACCACGATCCACTCCAATAATCTTTGCTGGATTGTAACTCATCTTTTCTGCCATTTGCATTGGTGTTAGATAACCTTCATGAACTAAATGTGTTATAGTAAGTGCAACTGCTGTTTCAGAACCTACAATTCCAAATGGTGCTTGTGTTAAAGGCTTTTTCTTTTCCTCTTCTCCATGTGGTGCATGGTCTGTAGAAATTACATCCATGATATTATCTCGAAGTCCTTCTTTTAATGCTAACACATCTTCCTTACTTCTAAGAGGTGGATTCATTTTATAATTGCTATCCCCATCTACAATATCTTCATCTGTCATCATAAAATGATGTGGACATACTTCTGCTGTCACAGGTAAACCTTCTTCTTTTGCTTTTTTTGTTAAGCGTACACTATCCTTTGTGGAACAATGACAAAGATGAAGTTTTGCGCCAGTTTCTCTTGCTAGATTAATATCACGCTCTACAATGATATCTTCTACTTCGTTGGTAATTCCTGGAACACCTAATTCTTTGGATTTTGCTCCTTCGTTAATACAACCATTACCAACCATTGCCTTATCTTCGCAGTGTGCCATTACAACTAAATCATTTTCTGCTGCTAGCTTCATTGCCTCTTTGTATAACTCTGCATCCATTACAGACTTTCCATCTTCACTAATAGCAACGGCTCCTGCTTCTTTCATTGCCTTAATATCTGTTAGCGTTGTTCCATCTTGTCCTAGTGTAATAGCTCCTACTGGATATACATGAATCTTGCTATCTTCTTTTGCCTTTTTATTAATAAATTCTATCATCTCTTTAGAATCTGTGGCTGGTTTTGTATTTGGCATTGGACAAACACCTGTAAAACCACCTTTTGCTGCAGCAAGAGTTCCTGTTTTAATTGTTTCCTTATATTCAAACCCTGGCTCTCTTAAATGCACATGCAAATCAATAAACCCTGGCATAACAAAACAACCACTTGCATCAATGGTTTGATCAATATCTTCTCCTTGATATACAGCAATCATCCCATCTTTAACAAATAAATCTTGTACATTATCTATTTTTGTTGCTGGATCAATAACACGACCATTCTTTATTCGTATATTCATCTTCTTGTTCCTTTCTCTGTGACAGCTACCTATTTGTTGCCCTTATTCGTACATTAGCCTAAGACTACTTTCATCTGAAAGTAGTCTTTGTTTCAGATCTGTTTTATGTAGTCTTAGGCTATATTATCTTACTAATTATACCATAGGTTCATTTGTTATACAATACCTGTTGTACGGATAGTTTACAAATTTGCTTATCAATCTCATTTTATATTTTTAACATAAAAAAACTACTCACCATACATAAACTAATGTACAATTCGTAGCCTTTCTATCTCTATTTTATATTTCTAACAATACACTTGTAACATATTCATGATTTTTTAACTGTCGCTCAGCCAAAGAGTCTACCTGTGTAACACTTGCCTTTATCCACAATTCTTCTGCTCCAATTAACAAATGACTTAACACGATCCCAATGTTAATTCCATTGGTTTGTTTCATTTTCTTTAACGGAAATAATTCTTTCCTTAAAAATATATGAATACGATTATGATATACCACAAATCTCCATGGTTGCAAATTAAATGCCGATGGTGCTAATCTTGCTGATTCTAGCATATGTTCCATATCAGAATTTATTTCTTCTTTAAAATATACAATATCTTTTAGCTTCTGCCTTTTTGCCTTCTCCCATTCTCTATGAACTGACTCATTGCTATATCCAAATGCTACTACAATACCTTCACACAATTTTGAATCATTTTTAATGGTATTCATTGTTACATTTCCTTGATAACAAGTTCCAATTCCTTTGCTTGTTAAATATAATACAAGCATTTGTGCTACCAATCCTGCTTGAATAAATCCTTTTGTATTATTATCACATTGTACTACAAAATAATATGGCGCAATAACTTTAAACATTCCTTTTGCTTTTTTATTGCTAGATAATGTATCAATTATATCAACCGAACAACCTTTACAATATTCCTCTCCTAGTACTGCTTTTATAAAGTTTTTAAAATGCAACATTGTAACTACTTCTAGTGGTTTTTGATTGAACTGTCTGACTGTTTTTCTTGTATAGATTGCTTCGTATAGATTCATTATGTACCCCCTGATAAACATTAGCATATAAACATTATTGTGTTAGTATTCTACCATATAATTCCTTTTTTTACTTCACAAAAAACGATAAACTTTCTTAATATTTTTTTACATTTCTGTTATATATTTTAAATACACGAAAAAAGCACTGCTATGCTACAAACATAACAATGCTTTATTCTTACTATTTACATAGTTCTTCCATCTGAGATAATAAATCTTCAAATACATTTAGTGCCTGTTGTACTGGTTCTGGACTTGTCATATCTACTCCTGCAATCTTTAATAAATCAATAGAATCCATAGAACCACCGCCTTTTAAGAACTTTTTATAGTCTTCAATGGCTGGTTCTCCTTCTTTTAAAATTCTACTTGATAAGGCAATGGCTGCTGAAAATCCAGTTGCATATTGATATACATAAAATGGAGTATAAAAATGTGGAATTCTCATCCATTCTAGGCTAATTTCATCATCAATTACCATATCTGGACCAAAGTATTGCTCATTTAATTCACGATAGATATTACAAAAGGCTTCTGCATTTAACGCTTCTCCTGCACCAGTCTTTTCATGAACAATCTTTTCAAATTCTGCAAACATTGTTTGGCGATACAACGTAGATTTAAATTTATCAGCAAAATGATTTAATAAGTATAACTTTTCTTCTTTTGTTTCTGCCTTTTCTAATAAATGGTGAATCAAAATTGCTTCGTTACAAGTAGATGCAACTTCTGCTACGAAAATCTTATACATACTATATACAAATGGTTGGTTTTTTCTTGAATAATAGCTATGAAGGGAATGTCCCATTTCATGAGCTAATGTAAATACATTATCAAGTGTACCATTGTAATTTAATAACACATAAGGATGGGAATCATAACATCCCCAAGAATATGCACCTGTACGCTTTCCTTCGTTTTCATATACATCAATCCAACGATTAGAGAAACCTTCTTTTAACAAGTTAATATATTCTTCTCCCATTGGTTGTAAGCCTTCTAATACAATTTCTTTTGCTTCTTCAAAGGTATATTCTTTTTGAATATCTTCTACTAAAGGAAGATAGGAATCATATAAATGAAGCTTATCATAACCAAATACTTTCTTTCTTAAAGAAGTATAACGATGCATCAAGGACATATTTTTATGAACGGTTTCAATTAAGTTATCATATACTTGTTCTGGAATATTTGCATCACTTAAGTAGTATGCTCTTGCTGAAGGATATTTTCTTATTTTTGAAAAAAATGCAGCTTGCTTTAAATTACTTGCAAATACAGATGCAATGGTGTTTTTAAATGCAGCATAACTAGAATAAAATGCTTCAAAAGTTTCCTTTCTAACATTACGGTCTGGATTTTCAATTAACATTGCATAATTTCCATGTGTTATTTGTACTTCTTCTCCCTTATCATTTTTAATCTTAGGGAAACGAATATCTGCATTATTAAACATAGAGAAAATCTCTTTTGATGACTCTCCAAGTGGCATTGCCTCTGCCAATACATTTTCCATTTCCTTTGATAATGTGTGTTCTTCTTTACGAAGAAGCTCTCTAATTTCTCTTTCATAAAAACGCAATGCTTCACATTCTTCCATTGCCTTTTCTAGCCATTCTTTTCCAAGTGCAATAATTTCAGGATAGAAAAATGCTGTATCTCCTGCCAATTTTAATTGTAAGGTAGCTACTCGCATAGCTAATTTTTGGTAAAAACTGTTTCCTGTATCTTCATGGGAACGTTGATTGGCATATACATAAAGTCGAAAAAACACTCTCCATAATTCATTATAATCATCTAGTGCTTTTTTTAACTGCTCTGCTCCTTGCTTTAATGTTCCTTCAAAACTTACAAATTGCTGAATTTTTTGTTCTAATTCCTTATATTCTAATTCCCACGCATCATTAGTTTCGTAAAGGGCTTCTAAATTCCAAGTATCTTCTAGTGCTATTTGTGAACGTTTTTTTAATGTTTTCAATGGGTACACTTCCTTTCATTTCGTTATCATCTATTATCATTTTATCACTTTTTTGATTGATAGATAATCGTTCTATACATTTTAACATAT
>CAJFOH010000012.1 GCA_904395845.1 uncultured Lachnospiraceae bacterium | reverse complement strand
GTATTTGAAAATATGGAAAATGTTCAACAATCTGTAATTGATGCTACAAAATCCCTTTGTCGAACCTATATACAACAAGGTTTATTACATGAGCGCTCATTTAAAGGCGTTGGAGCTCAATATATTCTTTTTTCAATAAAAGAGCCAAAGTTATTTCAACTTCTTTTCATGAGAGAACAAAAAGAGATTCCAAACTTATCAAGTGTTCTACCTATAATTGAAGAAAGCTATGAACAAATTCTTTTATCCATTCAAAAAGACTATGGAATAGATTTCTCTTCTGCTGAAACTCTATACAAACATCTTTGGATATATACTCATGGCATTGCAACACTTTGTGCCACTAAAATGTGTCGTTTTACAAGTGAAGAAATCAATCACATGATTTCAGAGGTTTGTATCAGTATTTTAAAAAATATGAAAAAACATTAGAGAACACTTTTCATTGTATTAGAGAAAGTTTTCCTGTTATTTTCAGTGTATCTGTGTATCAAAAACTACTATATAAATGTAATATTATCATTCAATGTAATTTAAGGAGGGAATGTATGGAACATATTATTGAAGTAAAAAATTTAAAAAAATCTTATGGAAAACTTCAGGCAGTCAATAATCTTAGCTTTCATGTAGAAAAAGGACAGCTATTTGCATTTCTTGGTCCAAATGGAGCTGGAAAAAGTACGACGATTAATATAATATGTACTTTTTTAAAGCCAGATTCTGGTCAGATTACTGTCAATGGATGTTATCTTGGAACAGAAGACAATCAAATTCGTCAGTCAATCGGAGCTGTATTTCAGGACAATCTATTAGATGAAGAGCTTACAGTAGAAGAAAACATTCTATGCCGAGGTGCATTGTATGGTTTAAAAGGAAAGGATTTGACAGATGCTGTAAATAAAGCAATTTCACTAGTTGGTGTATCGGAATATGCAAAACGTCCTTATGGAAAACTTTCTGGTGGGCAAAAAAGACGATGTGATATTGCAAGAGCACTGGTACATACTCCACAAATATTATTTCTAGATGAACCTACTACTGGACTTGATCCTCAGACAAGAAAAGCCGTTTGGGAAACAATTATGTCTCTTCAAAAGGAACATAATATGACTATTTTTCTAACAACTCATTATATGGAGGAGGCTGTAGAGGCTGATTATGTGGTCGTTATTGATGAAGGAAAGGTTGCAGCTGAAGGAACTCCTGCCTATTTACGAGAAACATATTCAAAGGATAAGCTAAGATTAAATTGTCGCGATACAAATTCAGTAATCTCTATATTGGAAAATTACAATTGCAATTATACAACAATATCTAGCTATCAAATCATTGTTCCTCTTGAAAAAACATTAGATGCACTGCCACTTCTTGAACAGTGTAAGCCATTTATTACAAGTTTTGAGGTTACAACTGGAACAATGGATGAAGCATTTATTCAGATTACTGGAAAGGAGCTACGATAATGATACTATTTACAAAGAGAAATTTATATGTATTTTTTAGAGATCGTTCTGCTGTCTTTTTTTCCTTATTATCTTCCTTTATTATTATTGGGTTATATTTTCTATTTTTAGGAGATACCTATGCCAATAATTTTAAGGATATAGCAAACAATCCTCGCTCGTTAGTTGATAACTGGGTAATGGCTGGATTAATTGCTACTACTTCGGTTACTGCAACAATGGGAAGCTTTGGCATTATGGTAAACGATAATCATAGAGGTATTGTAAAAGACTTTTATTCCTCTCCAATCAATAGAAACTATTTAGTTGCTGGTTACGTCCTTGCATCACTTATTATTGGATTTATTATGTCAGTTGTTACCTTTATATTTGCTGAGATATATATTGTTATAGGTGGTGGTACCCTACTTAGTATTTCTTCTATGATAAAAGTTTTATTACTTATTTTATTAACTACATTTACTAATACTACTATGATATTTTTTATTACATCCTTTTTCTCTAGTAATAATGGATTTTCCACAGCAAGCACAATTATTGGTACTTTAATTGGATTTCTAACTGGGATTTATATTCCTGTTGGCTTTCTTCCAGAAGCAGTTCAGTGGATAGTAAAGATATTCCCAACCTCTCATGGTGCTGTACTTCTTCGACAGGTTATGATGGAATCATCTATAAATGAAAATTTTGCAAATATTCCTACGGAGTATTTAAATGAGTTTAAGCATATTATGGGAGTTTCATTTGAATTGGGAAATAGAGAATTAAAAGATTTTGAAAGCATATGTATATTAGTTGGATTTGCTCTGTTATTTTTTGTTTTATCTGCAATTAGAATTTCTAGAAAGAAAGAAAAATAAGACAAAAAGAACGCTTACTTTGCAATTTGTGTAAGCGTTCTTTTTCTGTTACATTATAAAAATACCTATCCTCTTCTATGGCAAGCCTATCTCAATACGATTTTTTAAATCTAATATATTCTTATAAATTGTCTCTATCACATGAATAAACTCTTCATCTGATTTTCCTGTTGGATCTTCTAAGCCCCAATCTTCTCTATGACTACATGGAAGATTTGGACAGTTTACATTACATCCCATTGTAATAACAACGTCTACTGATGGAATATCTTCTAACAACTTAGAATGCTGAGTCGCCTCCATATCAATTCCATACTTATCCTTCATTAATCGAACTGCATCTTGATTAATCTGTGGCTTTGTTTCTGTTCCTGCTGAATAGCTTTCAAATGTATCAGAGGCTAAATGCTTTCCCAATGCCTCTGCGATTTGACTTCTACAGGAATTATGAACACAAATAAATGCTACTTTTATTTTTTTATTTTCCATTTTAATAGACTATCCTTTCCATTTATTATACAAAAAAGCTACTACAAAATTTAAGTAATACTTCTGTTAAATATATCACCTAATTTTGTAGCAGCCATTCTATTAAAATTTTAAAGTATTACTATAAAATAAAATTTACTTTCTAAGCTCAATTCCTAGCCCTTGTAATGCATTTAAAATCTTATCCATTGCTTCATTTACATCTTTATCTTCTAATGTACGGTCACTTGCTCTAAATGTAATAGAGTAAGCAACAGACTTATGCCCTGCTAAAATTTGTTCTCCCTCGTAAATATCGAATAATTGGTAGCTTTCTAGCAATTTACCACCTTTCTTTTCGATAATTTCTTCTACTTGACCAACTAAAATTTCTTTTTTCATTACCATACTAATATCTCTTGTTACT
>CAJFOH010000011.1 GCA_904395845.1 uncultured Lachnospiraceae bacterium | reverse complement strand
GAGTAAATCCAAAGGAAATCTTACAAAAACAATCAGAAGATAACGTATTACAATTAGATGAGGAAGAAATTGTTATGATACAAGGGATTGTAGATGCCTATTTTGAAGAAGAAGATGGAATTGTCTTAGTGGATTATAAAACAGATCGTGTAAAGGAAGAAAACCAGCTGATTCGTCGTTATGCCATTCAGTTAGAATTATATGAAAAAGCCATTGAACGAATGACAGGAAAAAAAGTAAAGGAAAAAATAATCTATTCATTCTCTCTAGGAGAAGAAATTTATATTTAAAAAAAGTAGGGAAAAAAGTATTACAAATAGAGTATAAAATTACTTGATTTCTCTATTTGGCTGTTATATAATTTCTCTGTGGATAAAATCTTACAAAAAACAATGGAATAAAAAGAAAAGGTGGTAATCTCATGAAAAAGTTGGAACAATTATATGAAGGAAAAGCCAAAAAAGTATTTGCAACCGATGTAGAAGATGTATGTATTGTTGAATATAAAGATGATGCAACGGCATTTAACGGTTTAAAAAAAGGAACGATCGTAGGAAAAGGTGTTATCAACAACAAAATGTCTAATCACTTATTTCAACTATTAGAAGAAGAAGGCGTTAAGACTCATTTTGTAGAGGAACTAAGTGACAGAGAAACAGCAGTAAAAAAAGTTGAAATTGTACCACTAGAAGTAATTGTTAGAAATGTTTCTGCTGGAAGTTTTTCTAAAAAACTTGGAATTGAAGAAGGCAGAAAATTGCTAATACCAACATTAGAGTTTTGTTATAAAAACGATGAATTAGGAGATCCACTGATTAATGATTATTACGCTATTGCCATTGGACTTGCAACAAGAGAAGAAATTGATGCAATGACCAAAATGGTGTTTCAGGTAAATGACGTATTAAAAGATTATTTTTCCAAACGAAACATTGATTTAATTGATTTTAAAGTAGAGTTTGGTCGATACCATGGAGAAATTATTTTAGCCGATGAAATTTCACCAGATACTTGTCGATTATGGGATAGTACAACAAAAGAAAAATTAGACAAAGATAGATTTCGTAGGGATTTGGGAAATGTAGAAGATGCTTATAAAGAAGTATGTAAGCGTTTAGGATTAGAATAATTATTTAGGAGGATGTTATGGCAACAGATAGATATACAAGTCCATTATCACAACGTTACGCAAGCAAGGAGATGCAATATATTTTCTCACAAGATAAGAAGTTTCGTACTTGGAGAAGATTATGGATTGCACTTGCAGAGGCAGAAAAAGAATTAGGTCTTAATATAACAGAGGAGCAAATTGAAGAGTTAAAGGCTCATGTAGATGATATTAATTATGATGTGGCAAGGGAGAGAGAAGCCTTAGTTCGTCATGATGTTATGTCACATGTATATGCTTATGGAGTGCAATGTCCAAAGGCAAAAGGAATTATTCATTTAGGGGCAACTTCTTGTTATGTAGGTGATAATACAGACTTAATTGTTATGACAGAAGCATTACAATTAGTAAAGAAAAAGTTAGTAAATGTTATTAGCGAATTGTCAAAGTTTGCAGAAGAATACAAAGCATTACCAACACTTGCATTTACCCATTTTCAACCTGCACAGCCAACAACTGTTGGAAAGAGAGCTTCTCTATGGCTTATGGAATTAAAATTAGATTTAGACGATTTGGATTATGTTATTGACTCTATGCGTTTATTAGGATCTAAGGGAACAACTGGAACACAGGCATCATTCTTAGAACTATTTGATGGAGATCATGAAAGAATTAAAAAATTAGATAAAATGATAGCAGAAAGAATGGGCTTTGCAGATGTATATCCAGTATCTGGACAAACATATTCTCGTAAAGTAGATAGTCGTGTATTAAATGTATTAGCAGGAATTGCCCTTAGTGCACACAAATTCTCTAATGATATTCGTTTATTACAACACTTAAAAGAAATTGAAGAACCATTTGAAAAAAATCAAATTGGATCTTCTGCAATGGCATATAAGAGAAATCCAATGAGAAGTGAACGTATGGCATCACTTGCAAACTATGTTATGTCAGATGCTATGAATCCAATGCTTACAAGTGCAACCCAATGGTTTGAACGTACCTTAGACGATTCAGCAAATAAGAGAATTAGTATTCCAGAAGCATTTTTAGCTATTGATGGTATTTTAGATTTATACTTAAATATTGTAGATGGACTTGTTGTATATCCAAAGGTAATTGAGAAACGTTTAATGGCAGAATTACCATTTATGGCAACAGAAAATATTATGATGGACGCTGTAAAAGCTGGTGGAGATAGACAAGAATTACACGAAAGAATTCGTGAATTATCTATGGAAGCTGGAAAGAATGTAAAGGTACATGGATTAGAAAATAATTTACTAGAATTAATTGCAAATGACAAAGCATTTAATTTAACACTTGATGAATTAAAGAAAACAATGGATCCAAGCAAATACACAGGTAGAGCAAAGGAACAAGTGGAAGAATTTTTAGCAGATGTAATTGCTCCTATTTTAGAAGAAAACAAAGAATTACTAGGAGTAAAAGCAGAAATTACAGTGTAAATTGTGGTAGATCGTACATATTTGTATACATAATATAGAAATCCAATCATTTATTACACATAGAACATAAGGCTTACTGTCAGCGTATGACAAGTAAGCCTTATATTTTAAACAGATATGAAAAATAAATACTATGACTCCTTCTCTTATGAAGGAAAAAACAAAATTTTACTAGATAGAATGAATAAAAAGAAAGAGAAATTATTGATTTTTTTATGATTTTAGTATAAAATATACCCTATAAATAGAATCAAACAATCAGACATTTGATTGGTAAATTAGAAAGAAGATAGGAGAATCAATATGAAAGATCAAAATTGTGGATATTGTGTAGGTGGAGAAGTATTAGGAAAGTTTGGGATTCCAATTTGCGACTTAGATGTAAGTCAATTAATTTTATTTAGAGAACAAAGTAAGCCAGGAAGATGTATCGTTGCATACAAAGACCATGTAAGTGAAATCGTTCATATTAGTGATGAAGAAAGAAATCGTTTCTTTGCAGATGTAACAAGAGCTGCAAAGGCACTTCATAAGGCATTTAGCCCAAATAAAGTAAACTATGGAGCTTATGGTGATACAGGTTGCCATCTTCATATGCACCTTGTACCAAAGTATGAAGGTGGAGATGAATGGGGTGGAGTATTCCAAATGAACCCTGATAAAGTATATTTAACAGAAGAAGAATATGCAGAAATGATTGAAAAAATCAAAGCTTGTTTATAATAAGCACATAGAAGTTGTTGCAAAAAAATAGAAAGAAATGTTATGAAAAGTATCTCAATGAAGAAATCAAAAGAGTGTTAGTAAGCAGACACAATTATAATTTCTTATGAGGTACTTTTTTCTTGCAATTTTTAAGAAAGAAAGCAAAAGTTGGTCTAGCTCTTATGGTTTATGCATACATTGAAAACAGATTAGGCATATAGGAGGAAAATATGTTTGAAGGAAAAACCATTGGAGCAGTAGAACATCAATTTGAAACAAACATAGAACAAGGGCTAGATCATCAAGTAGCAAATAGAAGGAAAGCAAAAGATGGGGCAAATGTGCTAACAGATGGGGAACAAAAAACAAAGGCGGAAATGTTTTTAGAACAGTTAAATGAACCATTAATTTATGTATTATTTATTGCATCAGGGTTATCTATGTTGCTAGGAGAAATATCAGATACTTGTATTATCCTTTTCGTTATTTTAATGAATGCTGTGGTAGGAGTGATTCAAGAAGGAAAAGCAGTAAAAGCTATGGAAGCCTTAAAAAAACTAACAAGTCCTACTGCCATTGTAATACGAAATGGAAAGAAAAGAGAAATAAAGGCAGAGGATTTGGTAGTAGGAGATATTGTCTATTTAGAAGCAGGTGGGCAAGTACCAGCAGACATTCGATTAACAGAGAGTGCAAATTTAAAAGTAGATGAGTCTGCACTTACAGGGGAATCTACACCAGTAGAAAAAGATGCAAATTTTGTAGCAAGCAAACCACTTCCATTGGGAGATAGAAAAAATATGGTATTTATGACTACCAATGTACTATATGGTAGAGGAGAAGGGATTGTAGTTGCAACAGGAATGAACTCTGAAATTGGAACTATTGCAACTATGATACACGAAGCCAAAACAGAGCTGACGCCATTACAAAAACGACTAGCTGATTTAGGAAAGTTGTTAAGTATATTGGCAGTTTTACTGTGTGTTGCATTGTTTGGAATTGCCTTAATACAAAAACGACCACTGTTAGAAATGCTATTGACTGCAATTTCATTGGCTGTTGCAGCAGTGCCAGAAGGGTTACCTGCCATTGTAACTATAGTATTAGCATTGTCAGTATCCAGAATGGTAAAAATTAATACCATTATTCGAAAATTACCATCAGTAGAAACACTTGGAAGTGTAGGTGTTGTATGTAGCGATAAAACGGGAACGCTAACAAAAAATAAAATGACCGTTGTTTCTTGTTATACAGATGGTAAATTAATACCAGTAGAAAATTTGCGTTATGAAAGAAATAAACAATTTGTT
>CAJFOH010000010.1 GCA_904395845.1 uncultured Lachnospiraceae bacterium | reverse complement strand
CCTTGTAATATTATCCCATCATAAAAATTATAAAAATAAATAGTATTTTATAACTATTTATAAGTTTTATTTAACAGCTTGTCACCCTCCTTTCTTTTCAAAAGTTTTATTCTATTAAGAAATATTATTTTTACTTACACTATACTATATTTTCTTATTGGTTACAATCTATTCCAACCTAGTTGTTATTTATTTTTCTCTCATATTTTTTCCTTTCTTACTATTTTTATTATGGCTATTTCATCATTTGGATACAAAAAAACATGAGATTTCTAACCTTGAAATCCCATGCAATCTTTTTTATTCTATTGGACCTTCTACTCGTTTAATTGGCATATAACGAATATCTTCCTTTGTTACAATAAAGTCTAATGTTACTTGTTTGTTGATTTCCTCTACTTTTCCTGTTGCTTTTGATACGGCTGTTCCTGTATAAGTAAATATAGTCTTACCGTCTACACGTTCGATATCTACATTCACATGGATTGGAGTGTCAAATTCTGTCCAAATCCATTCTTGTACCTCATTAATTTTGACTGACATTTCCTTTACTTCTTTATCAAACTTTGGCGCATATCCAAAACAACTTCCACCACCAATCATATATCCTGGGGAAGCAAAGAATAAATCTCGCTCTCTATCGTCTAACACTTCATAATACAGATAAATTTCAGGGTGATAGTAATCATATACTTCTTTGATTCCTACTCCTAGTATAATGAGTACAATTACTGATATAATTCCTATTATTAGTTTTTTCTTTTTCATGCTTATCCCTCCTCTAAAACAAGCTTATTTTCACTTATCATATTCTTTCCTATATCATAGCAAATCTATTTTCATTTTTCATTGGTTAATATCTCCAAATTTTATTTTGTATTTTATTTATTTTTCCTAAATAGTATTTTAATTTATTATTCTACAAAAAAATGCCACACTATCCTTAAAGTAATAGTATGGCATCTTATCTTAGGTTTCATTATTTTATTATTTCTTCTATTGATTTTGTTAAATACTCGTCTTGTAATTGTTTATATACATGGTTATAATAGGTCTTAATTTTATAAAAGGATTGCATCTTTTCATTGGAACAATTGTTTTCTACTATTATGTTACTTTTACTTTGAGGTTGCATAATGTTTAATATATCAAGTAAGCAAATCTCATTCAGCCCTTTGCATAAATAATATCCACCATTGATTCCTGCCACGCTATCCACTAATTTTCCATCTTTTAGCTTTTTTACTACTTTCATTAAATATTTTTCTGGAATTTCCATTTCATTCGCTAATGTTGACGCTGATAATACGTTTCCTTTTCTTTCTAAACATACAATAATTCTAATTGCGTAATCTGTTGTTAAATTCAATGTCATATTTTTCTCCTATCAGCATTTGCCCTACTTATGCTTTCTCATTGTTATCTCTCTATGTTGCTACGGAAAAAGCAACATAATACATATTATGTTGTTTTTTTAATTTCTATTTTGTTTTTCTACCCAATGTATTTATACCCAATAAATGCCAATTCTGTCAATAGATTTTCCAGAGAAAATAAAAAAAGTTAATAAAACCATGGAAAAGGAGTATTTCCCATGGTTTTTGCTTTTATACCAATCCTTTAAAAGAGATAACAAGAAAAAGGAAATGACATAATTTCAACATTTAAACAACATAATATGTATTATGTTGTTTTTTTTCTTCTCTCACTTTTTTAAACGTAAATAATTTCTAACGTAGCAAAGATCAAATCTCCATTTAAGAATAAGGTATTTCCTTGCCCACACCACTGACTATATCCTCTCTCTTTCACATTAGATGCTACAAGATCTACATTTTGAATAACCTTCCAATGTTTTGGAATAAATAGTTTTGTTGTGCTAAATGCATTATCAATAGATACCGTAGCATGATTTCCTAACATACTAGAATGTTCCAAGTATATAATAAAATTTCCAAATACATTGGAAATAGTTGCACTCTCAAAATCATTGCTATTCACATATTTTGTTGTAGAGCCAAATATATTTTCATATTTAAAATTACCATTTCCAGAGCCATATATATTATTTTCCTTATTCATGTAAATAGTATCTTCCCCATCAATATTTATTGTCATACGTTCCCCTCTCCCCTTTGTATCAGTTTTATCTGTAGCAAAAACATTTTTATGTTTTGAGTTATTATCTCCAAATATCATATGAAGTCCAATTGTTCCAAACAAAGCTGCAACCAATACAGTAACTGGCGTTAACTCTGGGATTCCAATGCATTCTTCATATAAAATATACAAAAATGCCATTGAAAATAAACATCTGCCAAATTTCTTTTTTATTAATCCACCAACGGCACAAATAATTAGTGCTATTGTAATTAATATGTTAAATAAATTAATATCTCCAAATATTCCTATCTTACCTATGATTAAAAAAATTCCTGCCAGTACAAATAACAATCCTGTTATCCTACCTCTTTTCTTATTCTGATTCATGTTATCCTCTCCTATCTATTATTGATTTCTTTTCGTTCTCTTAATTGTTCCAACAATACTTTGTAGTAATTTCTTGATACATACACTTTTTTATGGGTATCTTTAAATTCTACTAAACTAGACGATGTAATATTTTTTGTAATGGAATAAATTTTTTTCATATTCACGATAGTAGATTTTGAAATTCTAAAAAAATATCTAGGAAGATACTGCTCTAATTGATATAATTTATATTCAGTTTCAAAAACGTCAGTATTTGTATGCCCATATATTATTTTATTTTCTGTTTCAAAAAATAAAATGTCATCTAGTGGCAAAAAATACTCTTTCTCCCCTTTTTTTAGTGGAATGACTGATTCTATTCCTTGTTTGTCCTGATGAAATTTCTCCATCTCCATTTGTAACGTTCTCTGAATCATTAAAATGGTATCATCTAGCCTTCTACATCGTATAACAACCTCATCTTCTATTAGGTCATCGTCCATTTCAATTCGAATCCGCACATTTTCCTCCCCCTTTCTATTTCCTATTATAACGAGATGATAGTATTTGTAAATAAAAGTTTCCCAACGGGTAAATATTAGAACCTAAGATGTAATATTTTATCCTCTATTTGTAATGTAACACTATTTCTCTTTTTTAATATATCTATAATATAAAAAAAGAAATGGAGAATACTATGAAATTAATAGAAACAAATGGCTTACACAAAAGCTTTAAAACCTACCGACAATTATTCGGATATATCCTATTACTTTTATTTATCACTACTACTTTTTTAGGATGTGACTCCACCAATTCCTCGTTAAAAAAAGTTACCTTAAATGAAGTTGCTCACTCTATTTTTTATGCTCCTCAATATGTTGCTTATGAACTAGGATACTTTAAAGAAGAAGGAATTGATTTAGTAATTGAAACTGGATTTGGTGCAGATAAAGTTATGACTGCTCTCGTATCTGGAAATGCAGACATTGGATTTATGGGTTCTGAATCTTCCATTTATGTATATCAAGAAGGAAAAGAAGATTACGCCATCAATTTTGCACAACTTACTCAACGAGCTGGAAACTTTCTTGTTGGTAGAGAAGAAAATAAAGATTTTACATGGGAGGATTTAAAAGGTAGTACTGTGTTAGGTGGACGTGAGGGTGGTATGCCCCAAATGGTATTTGAATACATTCTAAAAAAACATAATATAAATCCAACCACTGATTTAACTATGGTACAAAATATTGACTTTGGTTCTACGGCAGCTGCATTTATAGGTGGAAAAGGTGATTATACCGTAGAATTTGAACCTCATGCTACAAGTTTAGAGGAGCAAGGCAAAGGATATGTTCTAGATTCTCTTGGGGTAGAATCTGGTTATGTTCCATATACTGCATATTGTGTTCAAAAAAGTTATCTAGCTGAGAATCAAGAAACCATTCAAGCATTTACCAATGCACTTCAGAAAGGAATGGATTATGTGAATGAACATTCTCCTGAAGAAATTGCAACTGTCATTGCCCCACAATTTCCTGAAACAAAAATAGAAACCATTGCTACCATTATTAATCGATATAAAAATCAAGATACTTGGGGAACTGACTTAATGTTTAAAGAAGAAAGCTTCCAGTTATTACAAGATATTTTAAAAGAATCAGGTCAACTAAAGGAAAATATTCCTTATGATGTCCTTATTACTACCGAATTTGCCAAACAGGCAATGAAAAACAATAATAAAACTCCATAATATTTGATTTTTCTTTGAAAATATATTGATTTTCAAAGCTTACAATGTTATATTAGTTGTCAATGAAAAAATATACTTTGATTCCAAAATATCAAAATATATGACACAAAAGAAAGTAGGTTTATTATGGAACTTAGTTTTGGAGAACAAGTTAAAATTTTATTAAAGCGCCAAAATTTAACAATAAAAGACTTGGCTAATCTTATATCTGAATACACTGGAAAGCCTATGTCAAGACAGAATTTAACACAAAAATTAGCAAGGGATAACTTTCAAGAGCAGGATATGCGACTAATTTCTCATATATTAGGATATAATTTTGCAATTATGCTAACTCCTATCGTTGCATCTACTCCTGAGGAACAAACCATTGAGGTATCTACTCCATCAATTTCCGCTCCGTTGGAACTTCCTATGGATCACTTATTAGACTCCTCATTTTCTCAAATGTCCTTTTGCTTTGACGATAGTAAAGAACTTCAAATTGTTTCACCTTCCGATGAGCCTCTTTTATCCAAGGAACAAATAAATCCAGATACAAAGGAAGAATATCATAATAATACAGTTCGTGTTCACCCATTTAAAAAACACTTTCTCCAAATTTATGAACAAGATACTCATCAATGGATTGATGTAAAAGAAAGTGAATTTTACCGTTTCCAAGAAAGAAAACGTCAACTATTAGGAGCAGAATATGAGCCTCCTACTTATTTATAATAAAACAATTTTAGGGCTAACATTTTTTCCAATAATCGCTATTTTTTAATAGCGATTATTATTATTGAAAAATATAGAAACTTTCTAATAACATAGATGATAAAAAGGATGAAAGATATACTATGAATACTAAGAAAACATACTATACCTCAGGAGAATTTGCAAAAAAAGCAAATGTTACTATTCGTACCATTCGATACTATGATAAAGTAGGTTTACTTTCCCCTAGTAAGAAAAATGCTAATGGATATCGCCTTTACTCTGATGAAGATTTTATTCACTTACAACAAATATTATCTTTAAAATATTTGGGGTTTTCTTTGGATGAAATCCGCTCTTTACTGGCTAATGATAGTGTTGACATTCAATCTTCTTTGCAACTTCAGCTTACTCTTGTAAAAAGCCATATCAAACATTTACAGGCAATGGAACAAGCACTTACCAATACCTCCTCTTTCATTGCTGAAAAAAAGGAAATTAACTGGAATGAAATTTTAAACTTAATCCATATGACCAATATGGAAAATGTAATTGCAGAACATTATAAAAACTCTAGTCAATTAGATATTCGTATCTCTTTACATGACAATTATTCCACCAATCCAAAGGGCTGGTTTCCTTGGTTATATGATATGATTTCTCCCAAACCTTCTGAATGTATTCTTGAACTTGGTTGTGGTAATGGACAACTATGGAAGCAACTTTCTCACCCATGCCAAACATTATGCTTATCCGATATTTCAGAAGGAATGTTAGAAGATGCAAAAGAAAATTTAAAGCACCTATCAGTTCCTATTTCCTACCAACGATTTAATTGTGAAACCATCCCTTTTTCTAACCAAACCTTTCATAAGGTGATTGCAAACCATATACTTTTTTATGTCAAATCCATTTCTAATGTTTTGTCTGAAGTAACTCGTGTTTTGCAACCAAATGGAAGTTTTTATTGTAGCACCTATGGAAGCTCTCATATGAAAGAGGTAACCAATCTAGTAAAGGAATTTAACCCTAAAATTGTTCTTTCTGATGTAAATCTCTATGATGTGTTTGGCCTCCACAATGGAGAAGAAATTTTAAAGCAATATTTTTCTCATGTAGAGAAAATCCTTTATCATGATACACTTGTTATCAATCATCCAACTCCGTTATTTGATTATATTCTCTCTTGCCATGGAAATCAAAGAGAATTACTTGCCAATGATTATAGTTCTTTTAAAAAATTTTTAGAAAAAAAGATAAAAAAAGATGGTTCTATTACAATTACAAAGGAAGCAGGTATATTTATTTGCAAAAATACTTGACAGTGACGTAAGGTCACCCTTTATAATAATATTACAATATAAGGTAATACTATAATTAAAGGAGGACTTCCAATGAAGATTTTAGTAACTGGTGGTGCTGGATTTATCGGTGGTAACTTTGTTCACCATATGGTAAATAAGTATCCAAACTATGAAATTGTAAACTTAGATTTACTTACTTATGCTGGTAATTTAGAAACTTTAAAGCCAGTAGAGGACAAGCCAAACTATCGCTTTGTAAAAGGTGACATTGCAGATAGAGAATTCATTATGGATTTATTTGAAAAAGAAAAGTTTGATATCGTTGTAAACTTTGCTGCTGAAAGTCACGTTGACCGTTCTATTTCTGATCCAGGCATCTTTGTAAAAACAAATGTAGAAGGAACTGTTGTACTTTTAGATGCTTCAAGAACTTATGGAGTAAAGAGATATCATCAAGTGTCTACTGATGAAGTATATGGAGATCTTCCTCTTGATCGCCCAGATTTATTCTTTACAGAAGAAACTCCACTTCATACTTCTAGTCCATATTCTTCTTCAAAAGCAAGTGCTGATTTATTCGTTCTTGCTTACCATAGAACATTTGGATTACCTGTAACAATTTCTAGATGTTCTAATAACTATGGACCATACCATTTTCCTGAAAAGCTAATTCCACTTATGATTAGTCGTGCTTTAGCTGATGAAGAACTTCCAGTATATGGAAAAGGGGAAAATGTAAGAGATTGGCTTCACGTTGCAGACCACTGTCAAGCAATTGACTTAATTATTCACAATGGTCGTGTTGGTGAAGTATATAACGTTGGTGGACACAATGAGAGAACTAACCTTGAAGTTGTAAAAACAATCTTAAAGGCATTAAATAAGCCAGAAAGTCTAATCCGTTATGTAACTGACCGTCCAGG
>CAJFOH010000009.1 GCA_904395845.1 uncultured Lachnospiraceae bacterium | reverse complement strand
ATTTAAAATTGTGTGATTTAAACCGAATGGCATATCAACAGCTTTTAAATGAGTACGCATTGTACCATGAAAAGCAAACAACGATGGATTTTCATCATCAACTAAAAGGGGCTATTTTAGATGCCGTAGACGAAGGTCTTATTGATCGTGATCCAACGAGAAAGGCAATTATAAAAGGAAAACTCCCTAGAGTGAAAAAAATTAAGTACCTAAATCAATTTGAACTTCACACACTACTTAGTAGTTTAAATTTAGGAGCTGAAATTAACTGGGACTGGTTTATTCTTTTAGTTGCTAAAACAGGGATGAGATTTTCAGAAGCGCTAGCTTTGACACCTTCTGATTTTGATTTTGCCCGCCAAACTCTTTCTGTAAGTAAAACTTGGGATTACAAAGGAGATGGCGGGTTTCTCCCTACGAAAAATAAATCATCTGTAAGGAAAATTCAATTAGACTGGCAAACGGTAATTCAATTTTCACAGCTTATAAAACATTTACCAGAAAATGAGCCAATTTTTGTTCAAAAGCAAATATATAACTCTACCATTAATGATTTACTGGAACGATATTGTAAACGTATCAATATTCCAGTCATATCCATTCATGGACTTCGACATACCCATGCATCTATTTTACTATTTGCTGGTGTATCCATTGCTAGTGTTGCACGTCGCTTAGGACATGCTAGTATTACTACCACACAAAAAACATATTTGCACATTATTCAGGAATTAGAAAATAAAGACGTAGACTTAGTGATGCGTTCTCTTTCTGGCTTAAGTTAATTATTACAAGAAATGGCTTACGTTGATATATATCTATTTTACTCTCTCCTGCTTTCTTGTCAAAAGCACCCCTCCTACCAATGCTGTAAACGGAGCAACGGTTACAAGTCCAAAACTTCCTACTACCGTATCAAGTATTTCCGCTGCCACATACTTATAATTTAGAATATGGTCAATAGGGGTTCCTTGTGCCATAAATACCATTAAAAGAGAAATATATCCACCAGAATAGGCAAGTAAAAGGGTGGTTGTCATGGTTCCCATGGCTGCCCTACCTACATTCATTCCTGATTTTGTGGCTTCTCTCCAGCATATCGTTGGCTTTTTCTCTACTACTTCATAAATGGCAGATGTAATGTCTACGGATAAATCCATCATTGCTCCAGAAGCACCAATAAAGATTCCACTCATAAAAATAGCTGTTAAATCTAAGTTTTGATAGCCACTATATAACAATGATTCAGAATCTGTCATTACTGCCCCATGAATTTGAAATAATTCTGTAAACAATATTCCTAGAATGGCAGTTGTAATAATACCAAGCAATGAGCCTAAGGTGGCTACTATGGTACGACGTTCAAATCCATAAACAAATAAAATAATAATACCAGTTAAACACACAGTTATTGCCATTCCTATCCATACTGGATTGTACCCATTTAAATATGCTGGTACTAATAGTTTCCATATCATAAGGATTGTTATTACAAAGGAGTAAATTGCTTGTAGCCCATTTTTTCCTGCAAATAACACTAAAAATATGGCAAATAAAACTAACAAAATACACTCTTTTCCCAAACGATAATGGTCTGACATAATAACGGAAGCAATTTCGCCATCAACTTCACTAATGGTAATTAGTGCCTTATCTCCTACTTGAAATATTTTATCTTTTTCCAAAGAGCCACTTAAAAAGTTTACTCCTTCTATTTCCTCACCCTTATATGCTCCATCTTCTACTTTAAGGACACACATCTGCTCCCCTGAATTAATTAGTCCTGAGTTTTTTATCATAGAATTATCAACTTCTATCACCTGTGCCACTGCTCTCTCAGTTCCTTTATAGATAAGGGCATCCTCATAGCCTGTTGGAATGGCTATGAGAATACAAATAAGAACAATGCCTATAATGGTTGTAAGAAAAAACTTTTTATGGGCTTTCATAAATGGTTTCATTTATTCTACTCCTGTCAACTGTGCTAACTTATGATAAATATCTGTATTATCATAATAACCGTCAAAAAGTTCTGAACCATTTCCATGAACAAGAACTTCAACTGGAAGTCCTGTATGAGCATATGAACCAAAGTTGATACCACTTTTGTTATTTAAAATATGTGTTATCGTTACAGTTAATGGCTCATAGCTACCATATAAAATGTATTCCTCTTGAGAAAACTCCTCTTCCTCTCCTGTACGGCTCATAGTTTCTTCATATGCCTTTTTTAAGTTGTCATATTCATACTGTGTCATCACTAACGCACCCGTATCATTGGAATCTGGATGGGAGTCTGCATTATCCTTTTGAGAAGTTCCATCATTTCCATTCTCCGTTGGCACTTCAAGTCCAAATAACTCTGTAATATCTTTCATGACTGTATCAAAGTCTGTTTTGTTTTCCTTATAATTTGCAACGTATTCTTCATCAAACTTTGCATAAGAAATGGTTTGACTATCCATATTTTGTAAGAATGTATCATAGTTTGTCCCTGCATATCCAATAGTTAAACCACCTGTTTCATGATCACCAGTTACTAAAATTAGTGTTTCTTCTGGATGTTCCTTATAAAATTCTACTGCCTTTTGTACGGCACGATCAAGAGCAATGGTATCTTGAATGGTTGATGCTGCATCATTAGCATGACAAGCCCAGTCAATTTTTCCACCTTCTACCGCCATAAAAAATCCATTTTCATTGTCTAATAATTCAATTCCTTTTTCTACATAATCAGCAAGCGCCCATTGTCCTTCTTCTAAATCAATATCATAAGGCATAGAATCTCCATCTGCCAAATGTTCTTCTACTACAATTACCTTTCCATCTTCTTTTGTTAGATTTTTTGCTTCTTCTGTTGTTTTTACTACTTTATATCCTGATTCCTCTGCTAATGTATATAAATCTGCTTGGTCTTTGTTTTTCCCTGTAGTCTGTTTTAAATTTCCACCTGCAAAGTAATCAAAATCACTTTCAATTAACTCAAGTCCAATTTCATAGTAGCTATTTCTTGACGCTTGATGAGCATAAAATGCTGCCGGTGTTGCATGATTTAAGTTTACAGAAGAAATCACTCCTATCTTATACCCCTTTTGTTCTTTTAACTGTTCTGCAATAGTTTCATATTCTGTTGCAAAGTCTTCGCTTACATTAATACTTCCACTCCATGTTTTATTTCCTGTTGCAATGGAAGTTGCTGTGGAAGCGGAATCTGGTGCAAATGAAGTGCTATCATAGGTTTGTGCTGAGCCTGCTACATCAAAATTTAACATCGCAAGGTGGTTTTCGCTTTTTAATACTGTTTGTTCTTCTCCATTAACTACTATTTTTTCATTGTTTGCCTTTTCATTGACTGCACTTAAATAATAGTTCGTTAATTGAATTTGTGGATAGCTCATTCCATCACCAATAAACATGAAGATATACTTTGGAGCTGTGCCTTCATTTTCTTTTTCTTGTCCATTGTTTTCTTCGCTACTTCCTGTTTCCGTTACACTTTCCTTATTACTTGCTTGAGTTTGATTATTCTCTGCCTTACTGGAATCATTTGTTGTACATCCTGTCATTGTAGATAATATCATTGCTCCTATGCAAATAACTGCCAATGCTTTTTTTCTCATAATGTCCTCCTAAGATTTGTTTTTATACCTTAATTATAAAGACACTATGTAAAGTCCTCTAGCATACTCGTGTATATTTTTGGAATAATTTTGTAATTTTAGTGTAAATTTTATGTAATTTTCTTGCTACGAACAAAGTGCAATGCTATAAATAAAAGCAAAATGCTGTAAATAAAAGAACAAAGACAGCTATAAGTTTCTTATAACTGCCTTACATATTTCATTTCTCTTTTTAAATTTTATACCTTAAATCGATATCCAACGCCCCAAATGGTTTCAATATATTGAGGCTTTGATGTATCAAACTCAATTTTTTCACGAATCTTTTTAATATGAACAGTTACTGTTGCAATATCTCCAATAGACTCCATATCCCAAATTTCACGGAACAATTCTTCCTTTGTAAATACATGGTTTGGATTTTGTGCTAGGAATGTTAATAAGTCGAATTCCTTTGTTGTAAATGCTTTTTCTTCTCCATTTACATATACTCGTCTTGCTGTCTTATCAATTTTAATTCCACGAATTTCAATGATTTCGTTTTCTTGTGCCATTGAGCCAATCAAACGTTCATAACGTGCCAAATGTGCCTTTACTCTAGCTACTAATTCACTTGGACTAAAAGGTTTTGTAATATAATCATCAGCACCTAACCCAAGTCCTCTAATTTTATCAATATCATCTTTTTTCGCTGAAACTAAAAGAATTGGAGTATTTTTTGTTTCTCTAACCTTTCTACAGATTTCAAATCCGTCTACTTCCGGAAGCATTAAATCTAAAATTAATAAGTCATAGTCAGCATTAATAGCTGCTTCTAACCCCTCTTTTCCATTGTTTTTAATTTCAACTTCAAATCCACCTAATTCTAGGTAATCTCTTTCTAATTCAGCAATGCTTACTTCGTCCTCTACAATTAAAATTTTACTCATGTGTTACCTCCTGATATTTTCTTAGTACAAAATACATAATTGTACCTGTTCCTTCTCTACTGGTTGCCCAAATTTTACCTCCATGGTCTTCAATAATTTTTCTAACAATAGAAAGACCAATTCCACTTCCACCTTGGGTTGAATTTCTGGAAGAATCGGTGCGATAAAAACGTTCAAAAATATATGGAATATCTTTTTGAGCAATACCTTTGCCATTATCTTCTATTTCTATTTGAACAAAATCGCCAACATCTTTAATTCGTATATTGATTTTTCCTTGTGGCTTATCAATATATTTTACAGAGTTACCAATAATATTATTAATAACTCGTTTTATTTGCTCTGCATCTGCAATAATAATAACATTTCTATCACAATAATTATAATAACCAAATTCAATATTCTTTGATTCTAAATCAAGTCCTAATTCTTCTGCACAATCTCCAAAGTATTCTGCTACATTTATTTTTGAAAATGTATATGGAATACGATTGGTATCAATTTTAGAATAAAAGGTTAATTCATCAATTAAATGGTCCATGTCATTGGCTTTATTATAGATAGTACGGATATATCTTTCCATCTTTTCTGGCGTATCTGCCACACCATCCATAATCCCCTCTACATATCCTTTGATAGCTGTAATTGGCGTTTTTAAGTCGTGAGAAATATTACTAATCAACTCTTTGTTATCTGCATCAAACTGAATCTTTGCTTCTGCTGATTCTTTTAATCGCTTTCTCATTTCTTCAAAATCACTACATAATTGACCAATCTCATCTTTTTCATTAACTTCAATTACAAAGTTCAAATCTCCACTTTTAATTTTATGAGTTGCTGTTTTTAGTGTATTTAATGGTTTTAAGATTGATCTAAAAATCCACATGGTCATTGCAGAAGCTGTAAACACTAAAACAAATACAACTGCAATAGCGATTTCTATAAATAGCAGTTTCATCTCTGGTATCCATTGATTAATCTGCTTTACAACGAACACACTTCCTTGTGCCTTGTCAGAAGGAAAGACAAAATCTTTTTGCTTTACAAACTTATCACCATTGCCACTTTCATCTTCTAATAAAATACCATTATGCTCTCCACCATTCTCATATTTATATTGTGGTAGCTGATTTAAAATTGAGGTAATGTTTTCACTACTAAAAATAATAACATCATCTACTCTTACTGCTATGCTAATTCCTTTCTTTTTTAAACTATCTTCTAGTTCAGAAAGATACTCTACATCTCTCATGCGCTCTGTATCTTCTTCGATGACTTGTGACATTTCTTCAAATGCCTCTTTGGTAGAACGATTTAATAATTGAATTGGCACATGGGTAAACATATCTTTACTCAATTCAATATTATAGGTTTGTTCAATCATACGAAGCTGATAATTAAATAATCCACGAACTACAATAGCAACAAGGAGCATTGGTACAAATAAAATTGCGCAAAATGAAATACACAATCTAGTTTTTAACTTCATTATTCACACCATCTTTCTATTATAACATTATCAGTTACTTCAATATGTAATCTCACCAATTCTCTTAATTCTTATGACGAGAATCCTATTACATACCTTTCCTATCTATTTGCTTACCTATTATACCATAGGAAGCAATATTTCACTTATTAAGAAATATGATTAATTATAAATTTTTTATTAAATCTCCTACCCTAACCTAAAACTGATTATTAAATTTAACTTTATTTCCTTATATTGCTTGTATATTTCATTTTTTTATATTATAATGCTACAAAATAAAGGAGTGATTTCTATGTATCATATTAAAAATTTTACCGACAATGACGATATTCGCATATTAGACCAACTAGGTGCTTTCACTGTAATTGAGTATATGCGTGATTTAAGTGTATCTCCATCCGATGCACAAATGGCATATTTTTGTCATCAAATGAATGTTCGCAAACGTCAAGTCATTTGCAATTTAAGTAAATCAAATGTTACTGTTCAAGCAGGTGCTATGCAATGGATGGTAGGTAATGTACAGGCAACTACTGGTATCAAAGGAGTCGGAGATTTCTTTGGAAAAGCACTTCGTGGAAAAGTGACTGGTGAATCTGCCATTAAACCAGAATATACTGGTGATGGTACTTTAGTGTTAGAGCCTACCTACAAACACCTTATTTTACTTGATGTAGCAGATTGGAATGGAAGCATTGTTTTAGATGATGGACTATTTTTAGCTTGCGACTCCTCCCTTACACATAAAACAATTATGCGTTCCAATCTATCTTCTGCTGTGGCTGGAAACGAAGGCTTATTTAACTTGGGTATTCAAGGAAATGGTGTTTTATGTTTAGAGTCTTCAGTACCAAAAGAAGAATTAGTTGAAATTACTTTAGAAAATGATATAGTAAAAATTGACGGAAATATGGCGATTGCATGGAGTGGAAGTTTAAACTTTACCGTGGAACGTTCTGGAAAGTCCTTAATTGGCTCTGCCGCCTCTGGTGAAGGGCTTGTCAATGTATATCGAGGCACTGGTAAAGTACTTATGGCGCCTGTAAGATAAAAATACAGCTATACTACAGAAAAAGCTATAAAACTGACTTACTATCTGTTTTATAGCTTTTTTCTTATTTATTATGTTCTCTTAAAAACTCCAATGCTTCATCACTTGGCAATGGCTTGGAAAAATAATAGCCTTGAATTTGATCTACTCCAAAATCAATAACTGCATCTAACTGTTCCTTTGTTTCTACTCCTTCTGCTACGACTTGCATACCTAAACCTTTAAAGGCATTAATGATATTTCGTACCATAATTTCACCTGATTTTGCCTTCATAGCAATCCATACCAAACTTTTATCTAGTTTAATGGCATGAAATGGAATATTCATAACCGTAGATACATTAGAATATCCTGTTCCAAAATCATCAAGTCCCATTTTAATTCCATGACTTCTCATATATTTTGAAAATCTTACCACAGAATCGGTACTTTCTGCTACTGCACTTTCTGTAAATTCGATTTTAATCTTACTACTTGGAATGTTATTTTCATGAATAATATTCATCACCCTTTCTTCCAAATTTATTTGGGAAAATTGGATTGGGGAAAAGTTTACATGAACACATTCAATAGGGATTTCATTATCCAATACATTTTTTACAAATTTACAAACTTTATCTAAAATCTCATAAGTAAGTTCAATGATAATTCCAGTTTCTTCCGCAATAGGAATAAACTCTGATGGATAGATTGGTCCAATTGGTGTATCGTTCATTCGTATTAAGGATTCCACATATAAAAATTTATCGGCTGGAGTTGCATAAATTGGTTGATAATACATTTCAAAGCTTTTGTCTTGTAATTTTTGTCTTAGAATATCTGCAATTACTTTCTTACGCTCAATTTCACTTAACATTGCATCATCACAATAACATACATAGTTATCTTTTCCTTTTTTTGCTTCTACTACCGCATATTCTGCAGATTGAATCATAGATTCTACGCTTCTGCCCTCAGTACTTGTAACAATTCCAACTGCCATAGATAAGTAAGAGCTATACTGTCCTATCTTCCACATACGGTTCATCTTATCTTGAACTTTTCGCACATAATGTTTCACATCTTCTGCGTCATCTCCTTGCAGTAAAACTGCAAATTCATCACCATTAAAACGATAGACACTGCCCTTAGGACTAATTAAACACAAAAACTTACTAATCTTTTGTAAGAACGCATCTCCTACTTGTTGTCCAAAACGGTCATTTACCATTTTAAAATCTCTAAGAGATAGTACGATTAATACTGCTTTTTTATGTCTTCTTCCATTTTGTGAAATAAAGTCTAGCATATTAATAAGTTCCCAGCGATTTGGAATTTTTGTTAAGTAATCAATATAAATTTGCTTATTTTGCAAATACAAATATACAATTAATAATGCACAACTGGCAGCAAAGCCAGATAAAATAGTATTTGGGTGAGTTTGTTGAATCACAATAATAACTGTTGCTAAAATTGGAAAGCATAGTAAGATTTGAATGGTTTTTTCCTCTACTTTTTTATGCTTATACGCAACCAATGCCACACTTAACAAACAATAAAAATAAAATATTATATATGTAATCCAAACCCAAGGACCTCTTACATAACCATTTTCTAATGTTAAATCAAATATGTTTTTTGTAAATACATTAGCCAAAATAGCAATTCCATAAAGCATCGTTGGAATCCCTGCAATAATTAATATATTCTTGATTTCTCGATACTTTGTATAAATAACTGCTGCTGTATAGTAAAAATAAATCATTCCCATAACTGGGGTAAATAAGAAATATATGGTAGTTGCTAACCAAGTCAACCATATTGGAATTTGAGTATAATGCTCTATCATTAATGTAGATGCAATACTACTTACAATTCCTAAAAATGTGATTATCAGACAACCATGAAATACCTTATTTTTAAAGCTTGGGATATGACTTCCTTTCTTCTCATAGAGCCATATAATTGTTATTATAACTAACGCACAAAATTCTGGAGCTATGTTCCATTTCATTTTTATTCTCCTATATTTATATCAGTATGTAAATCAATCATCCATATCTATATTTCTAAAAAGTGAAAATGGCTGAATAATTTCGCTTTATTATACCATTTTTTTCCTTTCATTGCTATAAGCTATTTTCACTTTTTTCCCATATAAAAAGAAGCCAAATACAGCATAATGAACCACTTATTATCACAACCTTTTATTTTTCTTAGTTATAAGTCAAATATAACATCAATCCTATTGTGTGTTATTGTTTGTAGTTATCATACTGTAATTTATTTGGCTTACTTTTTCCTACTAATATTTTATCAATATTCTATTGTTTTTGTTTATACATTTATAAATACTTTTTTAATGTTTCTACCTTGTCAAGACGTTCCCATGGTAAATCTAAATCGTTGCGTCCAAAATGTCCATAAGCCGCTGTTTGCTTATAAATTGGACGTCTTAAATCTAACATTTTAATAATTCCTGCCGGACGTAAATCGAAGTTTTCACGAACGATTTCTACCAAACGTTCTTCTGAAAGTTTTCCTGTTCCATCAGTATCTACCATGATAGAAGTAGGTTGTGCAACACCAATTGCATAAGATAATTGGATTTCACAACGGTCTGCTAATCCTGCTGCTACAATGTTTTTCGCAACGTAACGAGCTGCGTATGCTGCAGAACGGTCTACCTTTGTACAGTCCTTACCTGAGAACGCACCACCACCATGACGAGCAGTTCCACCATAAGTATCAACAATAATCTTACGACCTGTTAAACCACTATCTCCATGTGGTCCACCAATTACAAAACGACCTGTTGGGTTAATAAAGAACTTTGTGTTATCATCTACCATATGTGCTGGTAAAATTGGTTCAAATACATACTTTTTAATATCTGCATGAATTTGCTCTTGTGTAACATTTTCATCATGTTGTGTAGAAAGTACAACAGCGTCCAAACGAATTGGATTTCTATTTTCATCATATTCTACTGTTACTTGTGTCTTTCCATCTGGTCTTAAATAAGATAATGTTCCATCTTTACGAACCTTTGTTAACTGTCTTGATAACTTGTGTGCTAAAGCGATTGGATAAGGCATATATTCTTCTGTTTCGTTTGTTGCAAAACCAAACATCATACCTTGATCCCCTGCTCCAATAGCTTCGATTTCATCATCTGTCATTTTTACTTCTTTGCTTTCTGAAACTTTTGCTTCTAATGCTTTATCTACACCCATAGCAATATCTGCTGATTGCTCATCAATTGCAACCATTACACCACAAGTGCTTGCATCAAATCCATACTTTGCTCTTGTATAACCAATTTCAGCTACGGTATCACGAACAATCTTTTGAATGTCTACATATGCCTTTGTTGTAATTTCTCCCATAACCATTACAAGACCTGTTGTTGTACAAGTTTCACAAGCAACACGACTCATTGGGTCTTGTTCTAATAATGCATCTAAAATAGCATCACTAATTTGGTCACACATCTTATCTGGATGTCCTTCTGTTACTGATTCTGATGTAAATAAAAATTTTTCCATTCTATTTTCCTTTCCTTCGTCTACCTACTATTTCTACTATACATTTACTAATTACCTTTTATTTTTTCCTAACTTTCTTGAAACATACCTTTTCATAAACGAATCAAACACCATAGTGATATCTTATTATCCTATAAGTAGAACACGATTTATGTTTTTTTCCCATACAATATAATGTACTAGATTCTACTTCATAAATAGTATGTTGAATAAAATTAAGAAAAGTCCGTACAGTAGCACGGACTTTGTTATCACATATCACGTGCTCTTATTGTTCGATTGCTCGCTTGGGTTGGCACCTTCCTGTCGGGGTTGCCGTGGCTTCACAGATCCTTTTACCTCCACCACTCTGAATAAGAGAACACTTACTATATTTATTACTAATATAAAATATACGAAAATGAAAGATTCGTCAAGTATTTTTTCAAAGACAAAAAAATTATCCCATTCGTAACTTGAATTTTTGAATCTCTTTTTCCGTTTCTACTACTTGAATATTTCCACCAAGACCTTGTATTTTTCCTGCAAAATCTTCATATCCACGTTCAATGTACTTAATCTCATCAACAATAGTATAATCTTCCGTTGTAAGACCTGCAATAACAAGAGCTGCTCCTGCTCGTAAATCTGGTGCACTTACACAGGCTCCTGTCAAGTTTTCTACTCCATTGACAATGGCTACATTACCACCTTCTACTTTAATATCTGCACCCATACGATTTAATTCGTCAATGTATTTAAAACGATTTTCAAATACACTTTCTGTCACAATGCTTGTCCCTTCTGACAATGCAAGTAAGGTTGTCATCTGTGGCTGCATATCTGTTGGAAATCCTGGATATGGTAATGTTTTTACATTGGTGTGTGTTAAACGTTTTTTACTAATTACACGAACAGCATCATCAAATTCCACAACTTCACATCCAATTTCTCGAAGTTTTGATGTTAAGGATTCTAAATGCTTTGGAATTACATTCTTAACGGTAACATCACCTTTTGTAGCTGCTGCTGCCATCATAAATGTTCCAGCTTCGATTTGGTCTGGAATTACTGTATATTCTGTGCCATGTAACTTTTCTACACCATCAATGCGAATCACATCAGTTCCAGCTCCCTTAATACTAGCTCCCATAGCATTTAGTAAATTTGCAACGTCTACAACGTGTGGTTCTTTTGCTGCATTTTCTAAAATTGTTCTTCCTTTTGCTAAAGCTGCTGCCATCATAATATTAATAGTAGCCCCAACAGATACCATATCAAAGAAAATATGAGCCCCTGTTAGTTCTTTTGCTTCTACAACAATCATTCCACCTTTTACTTCTGCAATTGCTCCTAATGCACGAAAGCCTTTTAGATGTTGGTCAATTGGTCTGCTTCCAATATTACAACCACCTGGAAGTGCAACTTGAGCATGTCCATACTTTCCAAGCATAGCCCCTAGCATATAATAAGATGCTCTCATCTTTTTTATATAAGAATTATCTACAACTAAGTTTGTAATTGTTTTTCCATTAATTTTTGCACAATGTCTTGCCTTTCTTTCTACCATTGCACCTGTTTGTCCGATTGCTTCTAGCAATACGTTTATATCTCTAACATCTGGCAAATTATCTATGGTTACTGCTTCATCTGCCATAACAGATGCTGCAAGAATCCCAAGTGCAGCATTTTTTGCTCCACCAATGGTTACCTCACCAACAAGAGGATTTCCTCCCTTTATAATATATTGTTCCATTATATACCTCTAAAAAATCATTATTTGTATCCACTACTTTAACCACATTATAACACAGAATCTATATTTGTAAAGTATTTGCTAGTTTGAACCATTTCCTCTATGAATTTGCCTATTCTATTTACATTCTATTTTCTATAATTGTTCGAATTTCATCAACAATAGAACCAATATCTTTTTCTTGTTCATCAATAACAATGTCTGCATAGGTTTCATATAATGGCACTCTCTCCTCATATAAATCAAGTAGTGTCATTCCTTCTTTTACAGCTACACCACGCTCCACTAGATTTCCAAGTCTTTTTTCTAACTGGACATAGGATATTTTTAAATATACAATGGTGCTAACTGCCTTCAGATGCTCCATGGCTTCTTTTCCATATATGACACTGCCGCCTGGAGCAATAATAGCATTTTCTGCTTCTACACTAGCATTCACTTTATTTTCGATTTTTAGAAAACCATCCAAACCTTCTTCTTGTATAATTTCTTTTAATAATCGTTTTTCTTCTGTTTGAATTAATAAATCTGTATCAATAAACTGATACCCTAATCGCTTTGCTAACAATACGCCAATGGTACTTTTTCCTGACGCAGGCATTCCAATTAACGTAATATTCATACCTAATCCCCCTATATTTTATTTTTTCTTTCTTGCTTTCTTTTTTCTCACACTATACCCAAAATTTCCTAATTGCTTTCCTAGTCCAAAGTACTCTCCATGGGAATATACAATAGGGTTTGCCTTATCAAGACAAAACTTATTCTTTTCGTCCATGTATACCTCATCTACGTTAACAGCTACAACCTCTGCTAAAAACATATCATGAGAGCCTAGTGGCAATACTTGTGTTACTCTACACTCAATATTGACTGGACATTCTTCAATAAATGGAACACTTACCACACTAGATGTTCCCTTTGTCAGCTTCATTTCTTTAAATTTATCTACATCACGTCCAGAACGTACTCCACAAAAATCTGTGGCATAGGCAAGCTGTTCTGTTGTAATATTAATTACAAATTCTTTTGTTTCCATAATCATGTGATGAGAAAAACGTTCTTTTCTAATGGAAACGTAAGCCATAGGTGGATTGGTACAAACGGTTCCTGTCCAAGATACTGTAATAATATTGCTATTTCCTTCCTTATCTGCTACTGTCACCATAGCTGCCGGAACTGGATATACCATATTTCCTGGTTTCCAAACTTGTCTACTCATAAAAACCTCATTCTAACTTATCTTATTGTAATGCTGCACTTAAATTTGGAATCAGCTGTTTCTTTCTTGAAACCACACCTTTTAACATAGCACATTGATTTTCTGCCTCTACTCCAAAGGCTGATTTAATAAGTCCTGCCGCTTCTTGTCCTCTCATAAGAAGTAGGGTAGACTCTTCCATAATATCTGTTAACATAAATAAAATCACATCTACGCCATGTTTTTGTCTAGCATCTTCTAAATAGTCATCTAACTTATTTTTAATTTCTATCAATTCTTCTGGATTCATAGAACTGATTTGTCCTACCCCTATTTTCTTTCCTTCCATAGAAAACTCTTTAAAATCTTGATAGAATACTTGCTCTGCCGTTTTATTTTTCAAATTACTTCCTGCCGCAAACATTTCCTTTGCATAAACTTCAGGCTCAATTCCTGCAATGGTTGCCAAATGTTGTGCAGCCATCTTATCAATATAGGTACAAGTTGGGGAACGGAATAATAAAGTATCTGAAATAATCGCACTACATAACAAACCTGCAATATGTTTTTCAATTGGAATATCATTTTCTTGATACATAAGATAAACAATTGTTGCAGTACAACCGAGTGGCTGATTTCTAAAAAATACAGGTCCCATTGTTTCAATAGTTCCTAGACGATGGTGGTCAATAATCTCTAACACATCTGCACTTTGTATTCCATTGACTGCCTGTGTCTTTTCATTATGGTCTACTAAAATTACTTGTTTTCCTTCCATACCAAGAAGATTTCTTCTTGAAATCATACCTTGATAGTATCCATTGGCATCTAGGATTGGAAAATCTCTATGACGAATCTTTGCCATTGTTTCACTGATTTCTTCTACAATGTCATCAGTATTAAATGTAATGAGCCTATCCTTTTTCATAAAATAGCTAATTGGCATACTTTGGTTAATTAATCTTGCGGCTGTAAATGTATCAAATGGAGTGCTAATAACAGTACAACCTCTATCTTCTGCCATCTTACGAATGGTTAATGATACTGGTGCACCTTCACAAACAATAATACATGCAGCTTTCATTTCAATGGCACAAAGTTGTGATTCATAACGATTTCCTAAAATTACTAGGTCATTTTCTTCAATGTAATCTTCCATTAAATCTGGATTTGCCGCTGCTACTAATACTTTCCCTTTTGTGTAGTAGGCACGTTCATCACCAACAATAACAGTTGCTTCTAATGTTTCTACAATATTGCTATATTGGGTATGTGCTGTTGATAAAATAGTGCTATCATACGCCTCCATATAAGAGCTTGTAATATCACCAATAGTAATTAACCCTTCCAAACGATTATTTTTTGTAATAGGAAGTGTTACAACGCCTAGCTCATTCATAATTGTCCATGCTTTTTTTAGAGAAATATTTCTAGCTACCCCTGGTGTTTTTCTTATCTCAATATCACTTACTTGAGTACGAACATCAGTAACTAATTGTGGTTCATTTACTCCAAAATACTTTAATACAAACTTGGTTTCTTGATTGACCGTTCCTGCTCGACATGGCTCATAGATTCCATCTTCTACTTGGATATAAGCTGATTTTTCTCCTAGTTGATTTTTCTTTTCTCGCATTTTATTTTTTAAATTTGCATAGGAAATAGCCGAACAGATGGAATCTGTGTCTGGATTTTTATGCCCAATTACAATAATCTTTTTTTCGCCTTGACTCACAAATAATACCTCCTAACATAATATAATGCTTCCCTTACATTATAATTTTCTATTTTCTTAGTAGTGATGTTCCCTACATTTACAAGACTTAACATTAGAAAACACTCTTCCTACTTATTTATTTTCTCAATCTAATATTGGATTTACACGTTCTTAAGATTGTGTAGATTGTTCTAATGAAGTGTTTTCGCTTTCTTCTTGTGATTCTTTGCTTTCTACACTTGCATCTTCATTTTCTGTACTTTGTTCATTAGAATTGTCATTTCCCTTTGATTCTTCGCTTTTTTCTTCCATAGATAATACACCTGTCATATCAGAAAGAAGGTAGGAATCTGATGTATAGTTTGGAACACTTGCTAATTTTTTTTGATATTCATTATAAATGGTAACGCCAACTGCACCTGCAAGACCACCTAAAATTCCAATGGTAATCGTCCATGTAGCAATTTTTTCTATCTTTTTCTTTCGTTTTTGCTTTGCTAAAATTTCTTTTTTATTCTTTTTGTACTCTTTATATTTATCAACTTTTAACTGGCTCATTCCACTACATTCCTCTCTAATTTATTTTATTGCTATTTATATCGTTACCCTACAATCTGGGAGAATTCATCTTTTTCGTATCTTTTTAGGCATAGCCTATTTAAATCATACCATAACTTAAAGAAAAAATGTGTACTTTTTTTTATTTTTTTACTATTTTTTTATGGATAAAAAAAGAAGTATGTTCTCATCTATGAAAAACAAAAACACACTTCTTTTATTTCTATCTTCTATTACTCATTTGTTTGGAACTGCATATTGTATAATTTAGCATATACTCCATTGTTTTCTAATAACTGATTGTGATTTCCTTGCTCTGCAATTCCATCTTCCGTTAAAACTACAATACGCCCTGCATTGCGAATGGTAGATAAGCGATGAGCAATTACAATAGTTGTTCTATCTTTTGCTAGTCGCTCCAATGATTGTTGAACAATCTTTTCACTTTCATTATCCAGTGCCGATGTGGCTTCATCAAAAATTAAAATGGAAGGATTTTTTAAAAATACTCTTGCTAAGGATAATCGCTGCTTTTGACCTCCAGATAGCTTTACACCTCGTTGTCCAATATCTGTTTCATATCCTTCTGGTAATGACATAATAAATTCATGGGCATTTGCATTTTTTGCAGCCATGTACACTTCTTCTTCTGTTGCATCTGGCTTTCCATAGCGAATATTATCCATAATCGTGCCTGCAAATAAATATACATCTTGTTGGACAATTCCTATGTTTCTTCGTAAACTTTTTAGTGTCATTTCCTTGATTGGAATATTATCAATTAATATTTCCCCTTCATTTACTTCATAAAAACGTGGAATTAAACTACACAATGTTGTCTTTCCAGCACCAGAAGAACCAACAAGTGCCACATACTCGCCCTCTTTAATAGATAAGTTTAAGTGTTCTAATACCTTATCCCCAGTTTGATTGTATGCAAATCCAACATTATTAAATGTAATTTCTCCTTGTAATGTTCCTACATCTTTTGCGTCTTTCCTATCTGTAATATCTGGTTCAACGGCTAACATTTCTATAAATCGTTCATAACCAGAAATACCATTTTGAAATTGTTCTGTAAAGTTAATAAGTTTTTTCACTGGCTCTGTAAATGTACTAATATACATAATAAAAGCAACAAAATCAGATACTTTTAAAGAGCCTTGTGTAAGAAAAATTCCCCCTGCAACTACTACAATAATAGTAATTAATGTTGTAAATGCTCCAAGACCTGCATGGTATCCACCCATACACATATAGGAGTTTTTCTTACTTTCTAAAAATGCTTGATTTCCTTTATCAAATTTCTCTTTTTCAATTTCTTCATTTCCAAAAGACTTTACTACTCGAACTCCAGATAAACTATCTTCAATTTGAGCATTAATATCTGCAATTCTTGCACGATTTTTTTTGTATGCTCGTTTTAACTTTCCATTAAAATGATACGCATAAAAGAACATAACAGGTAACATGGCAAAGGCACAAATTGCAAGCCCTACATGAATGTTTAATAAAATAATAAAAGAGCCAATAAACTTAATAATAGAAATTACAATATCTTCTGGTCCATGATGAAATAACTCACTAATTTCAAATAAGTCATTGGTTACCCTCGACATTAATTGACCTACTTTTTGGTCATCATAGAAACGAAATGATAGCTTTTGATAATGATTAAAAATCTCTGTTCTCATATCTGTTTCCATCTTTGAACCCATAATATGCCCAAATGATGTAATAAAATAGTTACATGCACATTCTACTACAACTAAAAATAGCATAACAAACGCAAGTCCTATGATAGTTTTTAATGCTACACTACTTTCTTCATATACTACTGTACTTGTAATGTATCTTACAATTAGCGGTAACACTAATGTGATACCAGCGGCCACCAATGCACAAAACATATCTGCAAAAAATAGCTTTTTATATGGTTTGTAATAGCCAATAAATTTTTTCCATTTATTTTGATTCTCCATATCACTACTCCCTTTCCTTTTAGTCCCCTCTATTATAACAAAAGGAAAGGGAAGTGACAATGTGTTAACTTACTACAATTTTTTAGGTGAAAACTGTCTATTTTCCAAGTGCCATTTTCGCCGCACCATAAATTCCTGCATCATTTCCTAAGGTTGCAAGACGTACTTCTCCCATTTGAGAAGATAGGCAAACATATCTTTTATAATATTTGTTAATAACATTTAAAAGAATTTCTCCTGCCTTTGATACTCCACCACCAATGACAAATACATCTGGGTCAATGGTAAAGGTTACACTAGCCATTGTTCTTCCTAGATATTCTCCTAATTTTTCTACTGCTTCCATTGCAACTTCATCATATTCTTTTGCACAATCAAAAATATCCTTTGCAGTTAATGTATCAAACTCTCTTAATTTTGATGGCTTTTGGCTTGCATTTAACATTCGATTGGCAACTCTTACAATCCCTGTTGCAGAAGCATACTGTTCTAAACAACCATAGTTATTACAGTTACAAGCTTCTTTTTCTTCAATATTTACGGTAACGTGTCCTAACTCTCCAGATAAGCCTCTATTTCCCGCAACAATTTCTCCATTCATAATAATACCACTACCTACACCTGTTCCTAGTGTAATTAAAACCATGGTATCTGCACCTTTTCCGCCACCTTTCCAAAGTTCACCTAAAGCGGCAACGTTAGCATCATTTCCAACAAAAACAGGAATTTGTAATAATTCTGATAACTCCTTTGCTGGATTACAATTTCTCCAACCAAGATTTGGACAAGTTTCCACATATCCATCACTTCTTGCTGGCCCTGGAATTCCCATACCAGCCCCTTGTACGTTATCAATTGGGATTTGTTGTTCCTCTAATGTTTCTTTTACTGATTTACAAATATCATTTAAAATATTACTTCCGTTGTTACTTTTATCTGTAACAACTTCCCACTTATGTACCAATTCCCCTTCTATTGTAAATAGCCCTAATTTAACACTTGTTCCTCCAATATCAATTCCAATAATATAGTCCTTCATAGTATCCTCCGTATTTGTTAATTTTTTCACTATTTTTAGTATAATATATTTTTCCCAATATGGAAAGCACTTTTCATATCTCTTTGTATTTTTATTTTTTGTTCCCCCACCGATTCCCCACTTTTGTATTCGATAATAAGAACCATAGAAATTTGCCCAGATAAAAAAAGCACCCATTGGGTGCTTTTTTATCTCTATATGCTAGTTCTAATACTTAGTTCTTTTCATATCCATTTGGATTGTTCTTTTGCCATCTCCAAGCATCTTCACACATTTCTTCAATTCCTTTTTCTGCTACCCAACCAAGTTCTTCTCTTGCCTTTGCTGGATCTGCATAGCAAGTAGCAATATCACCTGCACGACGTGGCTTAATTTCATAAGGAATGGTAACACCACTTGCTTTTTCAAAAGCTTTTACTACATCAAGTACACTATATCCTACACCTGTTCCTAAGTTATATGTAAGTACACCTGCTTTTTCCTTAATCTTTTCAATGGCTTTTACATGACCTTTTGCTAAATCAACCACATGAATGTAATCACGAACTCCAGTTCCATCTGGTGTGTCATAGTCATCACCAAATACACCAAGGCATTTTAACTTTCCTACTGCTACTTGTGTAATGTATGGTAATAAGTTGTTTGGAATTCCCTTTGGATCTTCTCCAATTCTTCCACTTTCATGAGCACCGATTGGATTAAAGTAACGAAGAAGTACAATATCCCATTCTGGATCTGCAACTGCAAAATCACGGAAAATTTCTTCTAACATAAGTTTGGTTCTTCCATAAGGATTTGTTACATGGAGTGGGAAATCTTCACGAATTGGAACTGTTTTTGGACTTCCATATACAGTAGCAGAAGAGCTAAATACAATTTTCTTTACTCCATGCTTTCTCATTACGTCACATAAAATTAATGTTCCAGTTACATTGTTATGGTAATATTCCAATGGCTTTTGAACAGATTCTCCAACAGCCTTTAATCCTGCAAAATGAATAACTGAATCAATGGTTTCCTTTTGGAAAATTTCTTCCATGGCTTCTCTATCTAATAAATCTGCTTTATAAAAAGTCACTTTTTTTCCTGTAATTTCTTCTACTCTCTTTAACGATTCTTCACTAGAATTATAAAGATTGTCTACTACAACAACCTCATACCCTGATTGTAATAACTCTACACAAGTATGACTGCCGATAAACCCTGCACCACCTGTTACTAATACTGCCATTTTTCTTCCTCCTTTAGAATACCTACAAACATTTAAGACGCTTCTATGAAGTATAGCTTCTATGAAGTTTCTATGAAGTTTGTATAAAACTTCTATAACGCCTATATGAGCTCTTTTATGAAAATTTACACAAACCCCTTTCATGAATTCTTTCATAAATATTTCTAACTGTTTGTAATGATTATTCGTTTTTTATGTTCTTCTCTATTATCATACATTTTCTCTTATTTTTCAATCTTTATTTTTATAATAAATGAGAAATTTTCCAACTACTTTCTTAACTCTTTTTTCTTTTATTATTTCTATACGATATTTTATTGCTTTTCTGTGCTAAACTATCTATAATACAGATAAAAAACAAAATGTTTTGCGCAATAATTCTTATAATTAATAGGAGGGGTTTTATGAATAATAGCAACAAATATTATGTAACACCAATTTCTAATTCTGTTACTGGTAAGGAAGTTACTGTATGTGTACCTGGTTCTAAAAGTATTACCAATCGTGCCTTACTACTTTCTGCACTTTCTAACGGAACCAGTACACTTTCTGGAGTGTTATTTTCTGATGACTCTAGACATTTTTTATCCTGCTTAATAGAGCTAGGATTTCCTGTTTCTTACGATGAGGAAGCAAAAACAGTAACTATTACAGGGTTTCAAGGAGAGATTCCAAACAAACAAGCAACTATTTATGTAGGAAGTGCTGGAACGGCTGCACGTTTTTTAACTGCTATGCTAGGATTTTGTGAAGGCACTTATACAATTGAAGCATCTAATCAAATGAAAAAACGTCCTATGGATTCTCTAATGGATTGTTTAGAACAACTTGGTTGTCATATTACTTACTTGGAACAAGAAAAGTTTCTTCCTTGTATTTTAACCCATACAAACAATGATGTTTCTTCTGTTACTGTAAATATCGAAAAAAGTAGCCAGTTTCTTAGCGCCCTTTTGATTTCTTCTTGTTTACATAACAAAGACTTAACTATTCATACAACAGGTACTCATGGAATGTCTTACATTCATATTACAACTAAGATGATGGAGCAATTTGGTTATCCCATTACCTATACAAAAACAGAAAATGGCTATACATTTTTTGGAAAAAGTAGCGCTATGTATCAATCAAAAAATTACTTCATTGAGCCTGATGTATCTTCTGCCAGCTATTTTTATGCTATGGCTGCCCTTTTCGGTTGTTCTATTACGGTAAAAAATGTCTTTTTCTCCTCTATGCAAGGGGATATTAAACTATTGTCTATTTTGGAACAAATGGGGTGTACTGTGGTAGAAACGGAAGATGGAGTATGTGTAACTGGTCCTTCCAATAAAAAATTAAAAGGACTTACCATTGATATGAGTAGCTGTTCTGACCAAACAATGACTGTTGCTTGTCTTTCTGTTTTTGCAGATAGTAAAACAACTATTACTGGAATTTCTCATATTCGTTTTCAAGAAAGTAATCGTATCAAAGCAATTTGCACAGAACTAACGAAGATGGGGATTGATTGTGTGGAATTTGAAGATGGTATCACTATCACTCCAGGCACGCCAAAACCTACTCTAGTAAATACCTATGAAGATCACCGTATGGCTATGGCCTTTTCTTTAATAGGGCTTAGAAGTGAAGGGATTGTAATTGATAATCCAAGTTGTTGTAGTAAAACCTTTGAAACTTATTTTGAGGTATTGGAGAATACGATAAATAGGCTACAAACGATACAATAAAAGGGAGTATTTGACTTTTAAAAATAAAGGGGCAATCACACTAAAAAATAGTGTGACTACCCCTTTTTTTAATATTTATTTTTTAATGCATTGTTATTTATTTACAACACCTTTTACTTTTGCTACAACATTTTCTACTGTAAATCCAAATTGTTCAAATAATATTTTTGCTGGAGCACTTGCACCAAATGTAGAGATTGTTAATGTATCTCCATCAAGTCCAACGTATTTACCCCAACCGTAGTCGATTAATGCTTCTACTGCTACACGATTGCGAACATTCTTTGGTAATACAGATTCTTTGTATTCTTCTGATTGTTCTTCAAATACGTCCATACATGGCATACTTACAACACGAACATCAATGCCTTCCTTTTGTAATTCTGCCTTTGCTCCTACTGCCAATTCTACTTCAGAACCTGTTGCAATAATAATTGCATCTGGAGTTTCCTTTGTAGAATCTTGTAAAATATATGCTCCCTTTAGTGCTTCCTTAGAAGAACCTTCTAATTGTGGAAGATTTTGTCTTGTAAGTACAAGGGCAGTTGGAGTCTTTGTAGAAGTAATTGCATGGTACCAAGCTGCTGCTGTTTCTGTTGCATCTGCTGGACGGAACACATGGAAGTTAGGCATAGCTCGAAACATTGCTAATTGTTCAATCGGTTCATGTGTTGGACCATCTTCTCCAACTCCAATACTATCGTGGGTAAAGATATAAGTTACTGGAACTCCCATTAAAGAAGATAATCTTGCCATTGGCTTTACATAATCACTAAATACAAAGAATGTTGCTACATAAGTGCGTAATCCTCCATGAAGGGCAATACCATTTCCCATAGCTGCCATTGCAAGTTCTCTAACACCAAAATGTAAGTTTCTTCCTGCATAGTTGTCTCTAGAAAAATCACCACAATCGTTCATATAAGATTTATTAGATGGCGCTAAGTCAGCAGAACCACCAATCATATTTGGTAATAAGTTTTTAATCTTATTTAACATTTTTCCAGAAAGGTTTCTTGTTGCATCTGCTTTCTCTTCATATGCCCAGAATTCTTCATCTTCTAATGCATCTACTGCTGCATTTTCATCATGATACTTGTCCCAAAGCTTTTTCATCTCTGGGTATGCCTTGCAGTATTCTTCAAATAATGCATTCCATTCTGCTTCTTTTTTTCCTTTTTCTTCTGTAATTTGTCTGTAATTTGCATATACTTCTTCTGGAACAAAGAATGGTTCTTTTGATGGCCAGTTTAAGTTTTCCTTTAATGCCTCTACATTATCTACTCCAAGAGGTTCTCCATGGGCACTTGCCTTTCCTTGCTTTGCAGGGCAACCATAACCAATTTGAGTTTTTACAGTAATAAATGATGGTCTAGTTGTATCTGCCTTTGCTTTTTCAATGGCTGCACCAATTTCTGCCAAATCATTACCGTCTTCTACTACTAACGTTTGGAAACCAAATGCTTCCATTCTCTTTTGCACATCTTCTGTAAATGCAATATCAGTAGAACCTTCAATAGAAATCTTATTGGAATCATAAAGTACGATTAACTTACTAAGTCCTAATGTACCTGCAAGGGAAAATGCTTCAGAAGAAATCCCTTCCATCATACATCCATCTCCACCTAATACATAAGTATAGTGGTCAACAACTGGAAATTGTTCTTTATTGAAAATAGATGCTAAGTGAGCCTCTGCCATTGCCATACCAACAGCCATACCCATACCAGCTCCAAGTGGACCTGTTGTAGCCTCTACACCAACTGTATGTCCAAACTCTGGGTGTCCTGGTGTTTTAGACCCCCATTGTCTAAATTGCTTTAAGTCTTCGATTGATAAATCGCCATATCCAAATAAATGGAATAAAGAGTATAATAATGTAGAACCGTGTCCACCAGATAAAATAAAACGGTCACGATTGCTCCATTTTGGATTTTTTGGATTGTGATTCATATGATTCGCCCATAATTCATAAGCGATTGCTGCACAACCTAATGGTAATCCTGGGTGTCCAGAATTTGCTTTTTGTACTGCATCTGCTGCTAATACACGAATAGCATTTACCGATTGAATATCAATATTTGACATATTTTTCCTCCTACAAATTATATATTAATATCACTTAATTCCTATTGTAACAAAGGTACTTTCTTTTATCAAGTCGTTTCTTTTTCTTTATATTGCTCACTTTTTGTAATATTTTGCTAGGAAATTATTACCACCTGCTTTTCTTTCAGTAAAAATCCATTGATAATAATACTTTCCTACACTATGTTGTATCATTTCCTATAAAAGAAAAAGCTGTCTGCAAACGAAAACCTGAAAAGTTTGTATCGTTTTACAGACAACTTTTTTATTTCTTATGAAAATATTCTCTTACATTACTTTAAATGTATTCCAAACACTTTATTACCAGTAATTAAAATAAATTGGCTTCTACTATTTGTTGGTATCATTTTAGAAATACCACCTTCAAATTCATTGTTATACTTAATACTTCCATCGCTATTTAAAATGGTACACTTTTCTGTATTATATACAACAACAAAATCATTTACCATAAAAATTTCATCATATACAATGTCCAATGTTTTCTTAAATTGCAACTTACCCTTTGTGTTATACACTCGAAGTTCCTTTTCATCATTGCTATTAACAAAAACAATTCCAATACGATTGGAGTCCCAACAAATACTTTCCACTTGAAGTTGTTCTTCTTGTGTGGCATATTCAATTTCTGTTACAATACTAGGCTGATCTCTTCTCTCCAATGAATATATGGTAAGTTTATTATCTCCATATGCAACTGCTGTATTTTCATTAATAAACTCTACAATTCCAACCATAGTATTTGTTTCTGCATAGTGTTCAAATCCACCTACCAAACGATCTGTATAAGACTCTCCTATTTCATCCATATTATAAAAAACCACCTTATTTTTCATAATACCACCTGAAACATATAGGTAAGATACTACTAACTGAGTTCCACTTGGGCTTAAAGACATACTAAGGGGATAACCCATTGTGGCTAAAGGCGTTTTTATTTCAATATCAAGTGGTGTACCATCTTTTTGATAATAATTAATGTAACTAACTTCAGATGCCTCACCTACCACCGCAACCATTCCTTGCTTTGCTATATCTATTTTAGAAATTGGATATGAATTTGTAATAGTACTCTCTAGCCCTTTTTCTTTGCTTATAATAGCAATTGTTGTTCCATTAATATCTGCAATGGCAACATAATCTCCTTGCACATAAGCTTTTGGATGTTTCATTTCATAGGTCGCAGTCCATATAATATCACCTTTTTGGCTAATATAACTAGCCCCATTTTTACTATACTGTAATAGACTATCTCCAAATGATATGTACTGTAATGAGTTAGAGTCTTCATTACTAAACTCCCAATCAATTCCATAAGAATGATAGACTCTTACCCTATCATAAATAAAGTAAGCTGCTATCATAAGAATGATTGCCATAACTGCTAACATCACTTTTCTTCTTGTTTTTCTTTTATGATTTCTTATTTTTACTAATAATTGTCTTTCTTCCTCTAAGTCTTTTGTATTAAGTACACGCTGACGAAGCATTTCTTTTTGTTCTTCTCGCATTAAATCCTTTTCTTTATCCATAGTACATCCTTTCTTCTCTATCTCGGTGTAATTGCTGATAACGATTTTAATTTGATTTATTTATTATAGCATAAGAAACATACATTATCCAAACCTATTTTTCAAGATTCTATGGATTCTTAAGGTAACTTTATTGTTTGACCTATATATAATTGGTTTGGATCTGTAATCCCATTTAGTAGACAAATTGGTTTTACCATTTCTGCTGATCCATAGTGGTCAATACTAATATATAATAATGTATCACCTGGCTGAATCACATACTCTTTTAATTTACTTACTTGACCTACGACCTCTTCTTCCTGCTTATCACTTTCTTTCTTAGCATTATTTTCACTACTTTCTACTTTACTATTTACCACTTGATTACTTGCCTGTTGGCTACTATCCTTTTCCAATGAAACCTCTTCGCTACCTACTTTCTCACTGCTTTTTATTGTTTCGTTACCTGCTACATAGCTACTAGACTCTTTTTGGTCTTCTTTTTCAACTGCTTCCCACGAAACTTGGATACTACTATTAGCATCTACAGGTGTGGTATCATTCTTTTTTACTGGATTACTTGCTGATTGTGAAATTCCAATTCCACAGGCTACTAATAATACAGCTGCACCTGCTAACAGGGAATACCACTGTTTTAAATTTGTCTTAGTTGTTCCTTGTTTCTTTTCTTCCATAATAGTACGGAAATTTTTAATTGCTGTATCTTCCACAGCAATCTCTCTATTTCCCTGCCTTGTTTCTACCATGTATTCTTGCATACTTTGATTTTGTTCAAAAAATATATAGTAGCCTTGACTTGCACTTAAATCACTTCCAGAACCAACCCAAAAGTTTTTTTCCTCTCCTCTACATAGGAAAAATAAACTATTTTTATTGGCAAATAATTCTCTGTGAGTTTGTTTTAATGCAATAAAATCTAGCTTTGCATCTTCTGCTCCATGAATAAACCAGCCACACATACTAGACTCTGGGAAATATCGTTTTCTTTTTTCTTCTATTTCCTTCCATTTTGAAGCACTAAACTGAATGGTTCCATTTCCATTCCATAATCCTTCTATTTCAATGGCACCATCTACAAACCAACAATCTTGTTCCTTAATTGTTTCACAACTTCCAAGTAAGATTCCTATTTTAGGAATGTTACTTTCCTCCTCTGATTCCCTTATTTTATTAATAAATGTATTCACATAGTCTTCTAAATAAATACGAAAAACTCCGTCCTTTTGTCCTACTTGCTTTATATTTTTAGGCAATTGCGCTCTCTGTTTCATATTCCTCTCTCCATTCCTTGAATTTAAGCTTATCCTATCACAAGTTTGTTCCAAAGTTTGCCGATTTTTCGTGTCGATTATAAAAAATTTATCGACATTGTTTTTAGAAAAAAATCCTAGTTGCCCCATTAAATTTAAAATTATTATTAATGATTGTTATAACTAAGTCATATATTGGAAAGAATGTACACACAAACCAATCTTTTACTTACAACGTGATTGGTATTCATTAAGAAAAGAAAGGATTTTTCTATGATTGGTAATAAATTTACAACCTTTTATCATAAAGCAGACGATACATTTTCCATTGGTGTTTTTGCCTATCAACTGAATTTTTTAATTGAAGAACATAAAAAAAAATACGGTCCCTCCCCAATACTTTTTCTTTGTATTGGAAGTGACCGTGTTACTGGTGATTGCTTAGGGCCTTTAATTGGATATAAACTATCAAATATTCAAGAGTTTCTTCATGTACCTATCTTTGGTACGTTACAAGCGCCTGTACATGCTATTAATTTAAAAGATACCCTCCATACTATTAAGATGGAATATCAAAATCCTCTTATTATTGCTATTGATGCGTCCATTGGAGATAACTCCCATATAGGCTATATTACATTAAGTAACCGCTCTCTTCGTCCTGGATTAGGTGTAGAAAAAGACTTGCCAGAAGTAGGACACATTACGATTACAGGAATCGTAGGTGATGAGTGTAATTTCCATAGCTCTTTCCTTCATCATACCCCTCTTTCTCTTGTAATGTCTTTGGCTGATTGTATTTTTTATGGACTTTCTAGATTTTTTGGTTATGATAAATGGAAATTGCCTCTGTAATAGTATCTACATTCTCATTTTGAAGGATATGAATAATTGCATCAATTCTATCTTTTGAAAGCAATTCCTTTCCTAAGTATCCTTCATAATGAGATGCCATATACATAGACATTTGAGCCACTTTTTCCTCTACTTCTTCTAAGTGACTTTTTACCTCTTCTAATTGTTCTTTTATTGTGCCAACTCTTTCTTCATTGGCATCACGAATCTCATCCGTAATTACTTTTTTCGTTACTACCTCAAATTTTGACAATGCTTCTTGCTTTTTCTTTGCAATAGACTCAATGTCTACTTCTACTTTTGCAATATCATAGTTATAACTTCCAAGATTATAATTGGTTTCATCTTTATCTTTTTGAATGGCGTGAGTAATTACTTTTACCTTCTTTTTATTGGAACGAATGTATCCACGAATGGCTACAATTTCCTTTAAGCATTGCATATATTTGATTTTTACTTTACTTGTTATAATTACATAGATAGTGAAGAAAAGCAAAGAAATTCCACTATAAAGTCCGGCCAAAATCAACTGATTGTTCTGTGGAAGCAATAGATAAATCACATAGGGAAGCACTGCTAGGATACCTACCACAAATACAACTGCCACTATCCACTCTATAACTGTTTGTGGAAAAAATAAGCTGTGAAACAAAAACGAGGTACAATACTTTGGCAAAGAATTTTGCTTTGGAATTGTTTGTAATTTACTTTCTAACACTCTTCTTTCTTCTAATAATTCACTTGTTTCTTCTTTTACTCTTTCTTTAATCCCTATATTTTTTGCTTCTTCTCTCTTTATTTGCAATCGTTTTAACTTTTCCTTTGCAACTGCAATTTCTTTATCATAGCTACTAATAATCGCCTGTTGTCTATCTCGTATGGTTCTATCTATCTCATCTTTTACTGCCTTTTTCTCAATATCTAGTAGCTTTTCAATTCTCTTTTGCTCTAATCTTAGTTTGGCTTCTGTTTCTTTTTCTTGCGCCAACATAATTACAGCTTCTTTTACTTCCTCTAAAAAACTTATATTATCTGTAATGAAACGCTCCATGTAAGCCCTCCTCAGTATAAACTACTTTTATTTTATCATTTATTTTTCTAGCTAACAACTATAATACACAGTAAAATATATTTTTCTTCTATAAAAAATCTTCATATATACAGATTCTTATCTCTATGATACTATGTACTTTATAGACTTACAAGTAGATATGAGTATGATATGTTAACATTTCATGTTTATCATAATATGTTACATTTGGAAAATACTATGTACTGATATTGTGATGGAAATACTAAAATATATACACCTATCTTTATAACATGGTCATACCATACAAAAAATATACGCAAGAAAGGAGAACTCTCATGTTTCGAGTTTGGGGAAAAATATTCCAGAACAATCGTTTACGAAATGATGTTGTCATTGAAATTAATAATACAGAACTAACAAGAACAAAAAAAATTACAACTGCTCTATCTGATATGTGCTATCATTTTGACCTTAGCATTCCTATTTGGCTAGATTCTAACATTGCCGATATAAAACGAAGTGGAAAAACAAGATTTTATCAAGATAGCTTTATAGAAACTATTTCTTTTGATTATTTGGAATTTCAAATTATAGAAGAATCATAAGAACAAATACACTTTCCTAATATATCACCTTAACTTATGATTTCTATACAAACTACCTGTTATAAACTAATAGGCATTGCTTACAAAACAAGCAATGCCTATCTATTTATTTCTTATTTTTTTCTTCTTCTAAAAACTGTTCCATTGTTTCTTTATCTACTGGTTTTGAGAAGTAGTATCCTTGTAATGCAATATTTCCAAATGTTTTTAAGTAGTCATATTGTTCTTTTATTTCTACTCCTTCTACTACAATATCCATTCCAAGCTGTCGTCCTAAATGAATGGTGTATTCCATAATACATTTTCCATTTTTCGTATCAATGGCATCAACAAAAGATTTATCTACCTTTAATACATCAAATTGCATGGAGTTTATTGCCATTAGAGAGGAATATCCTACACCAAAGTCATCTAACAATACTTTAAAACCTAAATTGTGCATATGATGAATAATTTGCTTTAATACTTTTTCATTTTCAACAATAGCACTTTCTGTAACTTCTAGCTGTATTAACTCACTTGGAATTCCATACTCATCTACAATACTTTTTAATTCATATATCATATCTAAACTATTTAAATATGCTCTTGATAAATTAATTGAGGTAGGAACACATGGAAGTCCTTTATCTAACCACTCTTTTATCTGTCTACATACATCTTCAAAAATCAATCGGTCAATTTCACTAATAAGAGAGCTTTTTTCACTTACTTCAATAAAGTAATATGGTGTTAGTACTCTACCATCACTTGTATGCCAACGTGCTAGTGCTTCGCAACCAACAAGTTCTTTTGTCTGGCAATTGTATTGTGGCTGGAACCAAGCCTTAAATTCTTTCTTTTCAATTCCTCTACGAATACTATCTTCTAGCTTCTTTCTATCCAATTCCATCTCTACTAACTCTTTTGAATAATAGGTTAACTCTCCAGAAGATAGTTCTTTATTTTTATTTTTTGCTAAGTTTGCATAGTTGTAAATTTGCTCAAATGGATAACTTACATCTTCAATTTCATAAATACCAACTGCTATCTCAATAATAATTTGTAACTTTGAATATACAGCTCTTTGAATCTCTACTACATTATTTTTAATACGCTTTTCTAGTTCATCGTTTGCTTCATAGAAAAATAAAGTAGCAAATTCATCAGCATAGCCACGAAGAGCAATCTCTTCCTTTGTTTTTAAACTTTTCTTTAATATATTGGAAATTAACTCAATTACTTCATTTCCAACATCTGTTCCATATAATTCATTAAATACTTTAAACTTTTGAATGTTATAGATGACAAGGGCAGCTTTTTTTCCACCTGCATCTGAAATTTTTTCTTTCATATTATCTTTTAAGTAGCTTTTGTTATACAAACCAGTAATTGGGTCAATGTAGGCAACATTTTGTAGATAATCATGTTTTCTTCCTTGCCCAATCATAATGTATAAAAACATTGCATCCGAAATGGTAAAAACTACACTAAATAAAATACTTAAACTATATGATGGCACTTTAAGTTGTTCGTTAACAATATTTTTTGGTACTACCATCATCATATACCAGCTATTTAATTTTAAAGGAATACCAACGACACACTTTTCTTCACCAGCAAAGTAAGTAAGACTAATCTTTTCTTGATTTTCTACTCCTCTGCGAATTTGAATAATTGCATCTTGATTTCTATTATCTGTTTTTAATTTTTCAAAAACATTTTCAACTAAGTTTCCTTCATGGTCAAAGATGCCATCTATCAAATCTCCGTTCTGGTCAATAATATATGTGTAACTATTCTCTTGAATCCCTTTTTGCTTGACATTCTGTGTAAAGGCTTCAATCTTTTCTGTTACAATTAATGCACCTATAATATAATCTTCTTTATTATAATCTATAATTGGAACACTATAATAAACAGTTGTTTCTTCCTTTGTATCTACATTATTTTGTAACAGTTCGCTAATGTATGGAACTCCATCTATGGCTGATTGAAACACTTTCATATCAGAAACATTTTGAATAATAGAGTTACTTGTATAAGCATCTCCTTGTTTATCTACAATAGCAACCTCATAAAAGCCAAGTGCTTCTTGTATTCGTTTGGCATCATCAATAGCATTTGAAAAATCATAGGAACCACTAGAAACTAGCTCATCTGCCAAATACTCAATCATTCCTGCCCTTGTTACCGTCTGATTATCTACCCAAGCTGCTTTTTGTTCTGCCAAAATTTCAAGAAACTCTGTCATTTGACTTCTCAGGTTCTTATTAATATATCTTAGGCAGGAAATTCCAATTAGAACTACAAACAACATATATACTATCATTAAAAGAACACGATTTAAATTTTTTATTTGCTTTACTGCTTGCTTTTGCACAAATATATCCTCCTCTGTATTACCTAGCCTAGCTTGACTTCGTGTGGACATTGTAAAACACTTTTTTCTTCCTACACTATCATATGTTATTGCATATTTTTATTTCATACAAATCTTTCGTATATCATACGTAATATGTATTATTTTACTGATGTATTATAAATAATTTCCACCCATTTGTCTATCCTATTTTCTAGTTTTTTTACCTGTATAGAATAAAAAACATAGGAAGATATTATTGCTTATGTGCCATTTTTTATAAGGTTACATATCTTTATAAAAATCAAAAATGAATGCTATAAACACTTATAGCATCCATTTTTTGCTCTATATTTCCAATCTAACGATTGGAATAACGTATTTACAACTGCTTCATTCCATAATTTGCAATCTTATTATAATCTCTTTAATAATTCTTCTCTTTCTTTTTCAAACCCTGGTTTTCCAAGAAGTGCAAACATATTTTTCTTGTAGCTTTCTACTCCTGGTTGGTTAAATGGATTTACTCCTAATAAATATCCAGATACCCCACAAGCAAATTCATAGAAGTAGAATAATTGACCTAGAGAGTAAGCATCTTGCTTTGGCACATGAACCATTAAGTTTGGAACATCTCCATCAGTATGAGCTAACACAGTTCCATTCATAGCTGACTTATTTACAAAGTCTACTGTTTGTCCAGCTAGATAGTTTAGACCATCTAAATCTACTGGTTCTTCTCCAATATATAATGTTTCTCTTGATTCCTCTACATTAATAACTGTTTCAAACATATTTCTACTTCCATCTTGGATAAACTGTCCCATGGAGTGTAAATCAGTTGTTAAATCTACACTTGCTGGGAAAATTCCTTTTTGGTCTTTTCCTTCAGACTCTCCAAATAATTGCTTCCACCACTCAGATACATAGTGTAAGCTTGGCTCATAATTTGCAGTAATTTCAATTACTTTTCCTTTTCTTAAAAGAATATTTCTAATTGCTGCATATAATAAGGAATCATTTTCTTCAAATGGTGCATTTAAGGCATGTTCTCTTGCACTTTGTGCCCCTTCCATTAATGCGTCAATATCAGCACCTGTTGCAGCAATTGGTAATAAACCTACTGCTGTTAATACAGAGAATCTTCCACCTACATCATCTGGAACAACAAATGTTTCATATCCTTCTTCTGTTGCAAGGCTCTTTAATGCACCCTTAGACTTATCAGTTGTTGCATAAATTCTCTTAGCTGCTTCTTCTTTTCCATATTTCTTTTCTAATAATTCTTTAAAAATACGGAACGCAATGGCTGGCTCTGTTGTTGTTCCTGATTTTGAAATAACATTAATGGAGAAATCCTTACCCTCTAATACATCCATTAAATCCTTCATATATGTAGTACTAATACTATTTCCTACATAGTAAATTTCAGGAGCTTTACGCATTTCCTTTGAACAGTTGTTATAAAAGCTATGATTTAAAAATTCATTGGCTGCACGAGCTCCCAAATAAGAACCACCAATACCAATGACTAAAAGTACGTCAGAGTCTTTGCGAATCTTTTCTGCCGCCTTTTTAATTCTTTCAAATTCTACTTTATCGTAATTTACAGGAAGGTCAATCCACCCTAAAAAGTCATTTCCTGCACCAGATTTTGATACTAACACTTCTTTTGCATCAAGTGTTAATTTCTTCATATTTTGTAATTCTTCATTACTAATAAATGAAGTTGCTTTTGAATAATCAAATGTTACCTTGCTTGACATATACACTCCTCTTTTCTATTGTAATATAATTTTTAGAAACAGTTTGCTAATTACTTAACAATCTTTTTTTATTATATACAATTCTTTCTCTCTTATCAAGACAAATATTCATTTATTATTTCACGAATTAACGTTTCTTGTTCCTTTGTAAATTGTAGCTTTGGTTTTTGTTTATCAACAATAGTTTCATTGCTATTTTCCTTGGTTACAGCTACTTCCACCAAATGTTTTTTCAAAGCTTCCATTTCGAGTCGTTTTTTCTCCTCTGCTTGCTCTTCTAGCCATTCTGTGCTATTTTTTACTGCAACCGTTTCCTCTAATGATTTTTCTTGTTCTTTCCCATAACCAAACAATTCTTTTCTCTCTCTTCTTCTCTCCTCTTTTCTTTTCACAAACAAATCATCTTGCATCTTTTTTTCCGACTCTACATTGTTCTGGACTTCTAAAGTTTTTTCCATTCCTAGAGTTTTCTCAGAATTTCCTTCTTTCATAGTCACTGCTTGTCCTAATGGCACTTCTTTCTTTTCTTCTTTTTCAACTGGCATAAAATTTTCTAAATAATTTTGAATATGTACAAATGCCATTTCTCTTTTTCTATCAGTATCTAGTATTCCATCCATAATTGCCATTATAATACCTAAAATAACTCCCATAGCAAATTGAAGTACCATGTATTTTATGGACTCACCATTCCAAAAACTAATAAATGTGGCAGATAACCCACACAAAAAGCATATAAGTGGACCTTGAGATACTACTGTATCTAATTTTAATGGATTTACCCCCAAACGTTTATAAGAGTATATATTTTTTTCAATAAATACTGGTAAATTTTTCATTGTTCCTTTTGTTTTACTATAAGAAGCATAACTTTCTGCTATCAATCGTAGCCGTTTGTCTTTTGTTACTAATAAATCTTTTGATTGTTTAATCATTCTTTTGTAAATGTTATTAGTCACCAATTTTCCAAATAAACAGATAGAAAATACACCAGCTAATACATATAGTCCAATTTGATCATTAAAATAATTTAACATAAAAAATGCCCCTTTCCTTTCCTTCTTCGGATACAAGCTATTATAACCGAAAGCAAGAAAGGAGGGGACATAAATCCATCGTATTATTTTGACATAACTTTCCTTACTATCATATCTTACAAACATTGTTATGTTAGGATAAAAGGTATATTATGTCAATTTTTGTCATTTTGTTATTTAACTATTTGCAATTAACTCTAATGTTAAATTCACACTATGCTTAATTGCCTGTGCTTCAAAGATTTCATAATCCATATCTGCACTATCATCTGCCTTATCAGAAATGGCACGAACAATTAAAAATGGAATGTGATTTAAATATGCCACTTGAGCAATAGCTGCTCCTTCCATTTCTGTACACATTCCATCAAATGTGTTTGCAATGTTATTTTTTATTTCACGTTGGGAAATAAATTGGTCACCAGTCACTACTCTGCCACGAAAAACAGAAATATCTGGATTTACTTTTTCGCAAATGGCATATGCTTTTTCTATTAAGTTTTCATCTGCCTGAAATGCTAATACATCTAGTCCAGGAATTTGTCCCTTAGGATAACCAAAACTTCCTGCATTAACATCATGTTGTACTGCATCTGTTGATAATACAATATCTCCAATGTTAATTTCATTTTTTAAAGAACCTGCAATTCCTGTATTTACAATGGCAGAAACATGAAAATCGTCAATTAAAATTTGTGCACATACTGCTGCATTAACTTTCCCAATTCCACTTCTTACTACAACAACTTCTTTCCCTTTTATTGTTCCTTTGTAAAATTCCATAGATGCTTTTTTTGTTATAACAGCATCTTCCATTTGTTCTTTCAACTTAGATACTTCGCCTTCCATAGCGCCAATAATTCCTAGCATAATTCCTCCTCTATGTGTAACCTAACCATATTTTTTGCATCTATTTGTTATTTGCAAGGTCATTAATAAGCTCTAAAACAATATCTACTCCACTAGATTGGCTACTATTTTTCATAGCACTAATATATTGTTCTTTGTTTTCATAGGTCTTTTTTATTGCTTCATAAAGACTTTCACTTGTTAACTCTTCCTCTTGTATAACATAGGAAAATCCTTGCTTTTCAAATGACTTGGCATTTAAAATTTGATCTCCTCTACTTACAGCTGCTGATAATGGAACTAATACATTTGGTTTTTGTAATGCTAACAATTCACAAATTGCATTGGCACCAGCACGAGATAATACAATATCTGCCATTGCCATTAAATCTTTTAATTCATGGCTAATATACTCATATTGTTTGTATCCTTCTTTTTCAATAGATGTATCAACATTTCCTTTTCCACATAAATGGACAACGTCAAATTCCTTTAATATGGTATTTAGTCCACCACGAAGTGCTGCATTGACTACTTTAGAGCCCATACTTCCACCCATCATAAGAAGAATAGGCTTTTTTCCTGTTAATCCAGTAAAGGCTAGACCAGCACTTCTACTTCCTGTTAATAATTCTTCACGAATTGGAGAACCTGATAATACGGCTTTATCCTTTGGCAAATGTTTGACTGTTTCAGGAAAATTACAACAAATTTTTGTGGCTGATGATAAGCAAAGTTTATTTGCAAGCCCTGGAGTCATATCAGATTCATGAATAATAATAGGTACTTTATAATGCTTTGCTGCTAATACTACTGGCACTGCAACAAATCCACCTTTTGAAAATAATACATCTGGCTTATACTCTTTTATAATTTTTCTTGCTTCATGATACCCTTTTAATACTCGAAATGGGTCTGTGAAATTTTTTACATCAAAGTATCTGCGAAATTTTCCTGTTGCAATACCACTATAAGAAATGTTTTCATTTTCAATTAATTTTCGTTCCATTCCTTCATAGGAGCCAATATATTTAATATCAAATCCTGATTTTTTAAGCCCAGGTAATAATGCAATGTTTGGTGTTACATGCCCTGCTGTACCACCACCTGTAAGTATGATTCGTTTCATTGCTTCCTCCAAAGGTTTATTGCCCTTTATATTCTTTTAATGCTTGTGCTAATTGATCTGGACAAGAAGTTTCTCTAGCACCACAACGTACTCCTGATAAACGATTAATGGCATCATCTACATCCATTCCTTCAATTAATCTTGAAACACCTTGTGTATTTCCTGCACATCCACCTACGAATTTTACTTTCTTAATAATATTGTCTTCTACTTCAAAATCAATTTCTCTTGCACATACTCCACTTGTTTTAAATTTTTCCATCTTAATTACTTCCTTTCTACCTTACCTTTTGTTGCCTTTCTAACTACTACAACAAAATCATTTTACTAATTATTATATCTTATTTCTCCTATTTTGTTAATGTCTCTTTTAACTTTGCACCAAGTTCTTCTCTTTTTTCTTGTTCCTGATTATGAGGTGTCCAAGTAAGTATAGACTCTCCACCTGTTTTTCTACCAATAACATGCATATGGAAATGAAATACTGTCTGACCTGCTGCTAATCCATTATTTTGCACAATATTGTAACCCTCATAACCAAAAGTATCCATAAGTGCTTTTCCAACATTACTTGCAATGGTTAATAACTTTTCTCCACAACTTTTATCTAGTTCATCTAAATCTTTATAGTGCTTCTTTGGTAAAATAAGTGCATGTCCTTCTGTTGCTGGACTTACATCTAATATTACCTTAAAGTCATTATCTTCATATATTGTAGTACTTGGAATTTCTCCACTTATGATTTTACAAAAAATACAGTTTTCCATTATCCTACCTCCTAGACTTATATTTCTATTTAGCATACCATATTTTTGTAAAAGATTCTACAAGGAATGTTTTTTGGATAATGCTATACATAAGAAAAATCCAATGACCAACCCTCCAATATGAGCTGAATTATTTACTCCAACGGAGGTAATTCCATAAAACATAGTAAATAGTATCATATAAATAAGCTGTCTACTTGTTACTGTTTCTATTCTACCTTTGTGCTTTATTGCAAGATACAATAATGCTCCAACCACACCAAAAATTGCTCCTGATGCACCTGCACTAAGTACATACAATTCTCCAATTTTTTGATACCATAAAACAGATATTACATTGGCACCCATTAAACTTGTCATATATAAAAACAGATACTTTCCCTTTCCAAGAATGTTTTCTACATAAATACCAAGACCTAACAATACAATCATATTATTAATTAAATGAGAAAAACCAAAATGTAAAAATCCACTTGTGATTAGTCTCCACCACTCTTTTTGCTCTAGAAAGCTACCAATTTGTAATGCACCTAATTGATACATTACCCTAGAATTTTCACTCCCACCACACCATTCACTTACAATAAAATATAAAATATTTATTATAACAAGAATGGTATTTACTGGTGTAAGTGGAATATGTTTTCTTGGCATTTTCCCTTGTACTGCTTTTGTAATAAGCTGTGAAACTTGAAAAAAGTCGCTTGGTTGATCTTCATAAATAATTAAATTTCCTGTACGCTCCTCCAATATCCAACGATTCCATTTAGAACTAACACTCTGCTTTCCTTTTTCTATTTCATTGGTAATATAAATACCTAATGAATGCACCTCATAACCTTTTAAACTATAATCAGATACTAATTGCTCCATTCCATAATATAAAAATTCTGGTAAAATACGATTATCGAGAGTATCATCTAACATACAAACTAGAATTATTTTCTCATTTTCCTCCTTCTTAAAGTAGGAAAATGCTGGAATATTAGTTTTTATAGGCTTATAACCATCATATATAAATGCGTTTAAAATTCTTTGGGCTAATAACTGATTCATCCTTACTCCTTTCCAACCTTTATGCTGTAACAAAAAAAATCCATTGCAAAAGAAACTCTTTCTTTTACAATGAATTATATCATAACATTATTGGAAAATATACTCTAAATCGGCTATCCTTATTCTATCATTTCTATGAATCTGGTATGGTATATTAGGAGTTAGTGGTTCGTTATTTATCCATGAACCATTGGTTGAATTTACGTCCATTCCAAAGAATACTCCTTCTTTTTCTTCTATTTGAAAATGAATTCTACTGACCTTTTCACTATAAACAACTCCATCACACTCCCTCTCTCCTCTCCCTAATAGAAAAGGAAAGTGATGTAATACGATTTCTTGTTGTTCTTTTTTTGTTTTATATTCATCCTCGTACTGTCCTCCTGCATAAATAAGACGATGTGAAATACTGCTTTCACTTAACACTGTTGTTTGACCATAGACATTTGGCTGTATTTTATTATACTGGTCAAACTCTACTTCCTCCTTTTCTTCATAAGTACTATAATATGCCTCATCTAAATTATTAGGTATCTGTTTTTGCAACTGTTTACTATATTCTATCCTACCCTCTTTGCTATTCTTAGTGATATTTAAGTTACTTTGCAAGTTGCTATGCAGGTTGCTATGTAGGTTGCTATGCATACTGCTTTTCAAGTTGCTATGCATACTGCTATGCTGATTGCTATTCATACTGCTATGCTGATTGCTATTCATACTGCTATGCTGATTGCTATTCATACTGCTATGCTGGTTGCTATTTTGGTTGCTATGTATGCCACTATGTTGGCTACTATACAGACCGTTATGTATGCCACTATACGCAACATTATTTTGTTTCTTTTTCTTTGTATAAAAAACAAACCCACCAATTAGCAATAATACACCACATACAATAACTCCAGTAGTTCCCCCTACCACACGAGATAAAAAAATACCGAAAAGAATGTCTATAATAATAAAACCAATGAATACTTCTTTTATCTTATCATCTAGCACATATCTTTTTTTTCCATCATTTTCCCCCTCATCATACCTCATATAGCTACATTGGAAATTATCGCTTTCCACATGATTGGTATTAGTATCCTTGCTTTGTATAGAATAGTATCCTTCTTCCCTATACCCTTTTTGATTATATTCCCTTTGAGAATCCTCTCCATACTCTATATTACAATGTATCTCCCGTTTTTCTTCCTTTCTATGTAACACTTGTAACAAATCATCCATTGTATAATCGGTTTCCATAATACATCGAAACAATTCATAGGTTATAAATACTGCCCTACTATCCTCATGGTCTGTTCGTTTCATTAGAAAATAAATCAACTCTTTAATACTTTCTTTAATATCTGTTTCTTGTTGTGTAGTATAACAAAAATAAATGCTATTATCCTCCCATTTCATATAAATGTATTCTGGGTGAATATAAAGATGATTTGGATTTAGTAAAAAACGTTTACATTCCTTAATCGCTTTTCCAAATCCTAATATAATCCCCTTTATCTCCTGTTCCCCTAACTTTCTCTGTTCAAACATTCGCATTAATGATTGTTTTGATGAAATATCATAGTAATACTCCAAATGGCTATCCTTTTGTTGTATTTGAACAGCTAATAAACTATCAAAGGGATTGTTTTCTATCATAAAATATTGATATGGAATTTCTAATTGTTTTTCTTCCCCTACAATAATCATATAATTTTTATTAATATGCCTTTGAAATATAATCTCCATTATGCTACTCCCTCTCTTTTTCTTCCTTAATCCTTAAAAATAATACCTCTCACTAATCGTATCAGTTCTTTTGCTTCTATCTCCTGTTTATTAACTCTCCCTTCTATACTTCCAAAGTTTAATAATAGCTTATGTAACCCGTATCTATTGGCATATGAAAACTGTACATTATAATCGATTACTACTTCCCCATATGACATATGAATGGTAATATCTTCGCAATCACTACATAACAGTGCTTTGTCTAGAAAGGTTCTCATCTCCTTTTCCACCTCTTTTTCTCTACTTGTATAATCGGTTAATAACTGCCAGCCAAGACCTTTTTCTTCTTTTTTCTCCCAATTAATTTGATTTGTTGTAGTGTCAATATCTTCCATAATCCATGCCATCTCTCGTTTACAAATGTAGTTTGAATACATATAAGTTGTAATATAATCATGGGCATAAAAGCTATAATAAACTACTATCATAATAAGTATGAGTATGATGGGAAATAATAAGGCTAGCTCTACCGTCATACTTGCTTGTTTTAAATATCTATGTTCTTTCCTTTTCATCTTAATTTTTAACTAAATCATTTTATTGAAATAATACTTTCCTAAAAAATTTACTGGTTACAAATAATATTTCTATGTAAAGATTTCTATTTACTGGTATAGAAAACAAACAATAACACTTGCAATTAATACATAAGGTACAAAAGGAATTTCCTTTGTTTTCTTTTTGATTAAACCTATTACCCCTATAATACTTGTTCCTATTAAAGCATAAAACAAAATGAGTAAGGTATATTGCCAACCAATGATAAGTCCTATACTTATCATAAGATAACAATCCCCCATTCCAATTCCACCTCTACTAAGTTTACTAATTCCCATTAAGATAACTCCTATCAAACTATACAAAAGTACATGAAACCCAAATCTTGCTTCTACCACCCATAAAATAATACCTACCATAGCACAAATTCCTATCCAAATAATATTTACCTGTCTTTTTTTTATATCTGTAATGGCACATGGAATTAATAATAAAAATACGATTCCCCATCGTATTAATTGGCACATCGTTTACACCCTCCCATATATGAAACTTCTGATAATGGAACTTTTTTTACATTTCTTAAAATTCCTGAACAATCCAGTCGATTATGATAACGCTGTCCTGTATTTGTAATATATACCATACCTGCTTCTACCTCCTCATTTGTTTCTCTTTGGCAGATTTCGCAAAATGAATATTGGTTACCTTGTTGATTTTTTCGTTCCTCTAGCTCTTCTTTTGTAATAGATGTAATAGATAATTTTAAATGGGAACAAGTAGGTGTTGTATGATATACTGTTCCAGTTTTTGCTACATACACATATATTTCTTCCTCTTTTTTTTCATAATTCACCCCAAGCCACATTTTTTTATAGCACCTTTGCACCATTGGAATATGAACAGTTTTTAAAGGAATAAAAGGAATTACCACATCATATGTTACTACAATATCAATTTCTCCCTTATCAAAATCTACGGTTGAATGACCATACGATAGCTGATTTTCTTTTATCATTCCTATTTCCTTTATATTTTCTAAAACATTTTGATTTATCATTTCTCCTATTACTGTTACGGAAAACGTGGATAGAAGATATTTTCCAATTTGATTATTTTCTAGTGCAATATCCGTTTCATCTAAAAAGTTGTCTTTTATTTTTTCTATGGCATAACTGCTAGCTGCTACCTTATCTACTACTTGTTCTAACTCTTTTTGAATATTCCCTTGTAACACAATGATTTGCCATAAGGAAAGAAATCCAAACCAAATAAAAATAACAAAAGGTAAAATACAAGCCATTTCTATTGTTATACTTGCTTGTTTGTTAATGGATAAAAATGTCCCCCTTACTGCCTCATCATTATGGCTATGTACTTGGAGAGTGTTTTTTCTATATTCTTCGGTGTTTTTATTTCTTAAATAGCCCATTTGTGTTCTAGACAGCAAAGGAAACATCATTATCCATCAACCTCCTTTCTCAATACGTTTTTCCAAATGAAACATTAAATTCTTTTGATTTTAGTGGATATAAGGAAAAGGTTTGAAACACTGGTGATACTAAAAAGGTTGCATATCCTTCTAATCCATAAACACAATTACTAAATCGAAAATTTGGATTTATCTCACACATATTTTCTTGAATCATATCCATAGTTTTGTAGTACTTTTCTGTAGGATTGGTGAATAATAGAAATAACCTTAAATAATCCTTATAGGAAAACCCATCATCACTTTCCCTGAAAAAATCCCTTTGTCCAGATACAAAAGCCACCAATCCAACCAAATCCAAATTCCATGACTCACTTGTCTTCATAAGAGGCACTTGTTTTCCAGATAATAACCCATTCACATCTGTAATCGCCTCTGCCATTGCCCATAAACCAATAATAAAATATGTAATTCCATCTCCTAATTGTGGAGATGCCAATAAGGTTGCAATGGTATATCCTACTGTCTGTGCAATCCCCATTTTTACTGTATCTTTTAACAAATAAGCACCATTTAATCCTGCTCGTATAACAAATAGTAGAGTAACTGCACTTGTAAGATTATCAATATCCTTTTCTTGTCCAAAGATGACATATTCTTGTTCATATTGTAATCCACCACTTTCTTTCTTATCTGAAAAATTGTTTAAGTAGGAAATTACATACTCATTAAATATTAATTCTTCTGGGATTATACTAATATCAAAATCTAATTGAAACCAATTCGTTTTCTCCATAATACTAGACGGCAGTCCCTCTTTATTTAGCTGTTTATCAGAAATCTTTTTCTCATCTGATAAAATATACGATAAGTATCCTTTTTGGAGTTGTTCATACAACGAAAGAAAAATAGTTTCATCTCTTTGTTTTTTACCAGTCTTCTCCTTCTCCTCTAAATAAGAATCTATGGCTTCTTGTGCTTTTTGTGAATTGTTATCTATTTCCTCTTTCGTTTCCAATCCTTCTTTTATGATTCCAATTTTGTCTAATAATCCTTTTCCTATATCTCCAACAATTTCATACTTCATATAATCTACCACAGCATCTTTAAAATATAAGCCTTTATTATCTGTTGCTAAATAATACTTATCTATATTTACTGCTTTTTTTAAGCTACCTAGAAAATTTCCGCCTGACAAAAACGTTTTATCTTTTGTTGGCTCAACATAACTGTCTATATATGTTTGCAACTCTTCTTCTATTTTAGAACCTTGAAAAAATTCTTCCTCATATCCTGCATTCAACAATAATAACCCATAATGGTCCAATAACTGTCTATCATAACCTGCAAATACCGAAGACACTGCCGAATGTGTTGCTACATTTCCATTCCAATATGCTCCATAGTATCTACTGCCTTCTAACATACCACCTAAAAAACCTAATACTAAAATGAGCATAATAGACAGGTAAACAGTAATAACTCCTTCCTCTGTTTGTTTCATCATAATCCACTTACAGATTTTCTAATATTATCAAATACGCCACCAATAATATCTGTAAGCTGTGCTTTAAAAATTACAACTAATCCAACAAGTACAAGTAAGATTAAAATAATTTCAACAACACCAACTCCATCTTCTTCTTTTAAAAATTGTTTCAAATAATTTATCATATCTTTTTTCTCCTTTTTCTCTCACGTTTTCATAACATTTTTATTTGATTGCTTTTACATAGATAAAAATGTTGGAACAACTAATATGATGCATATTACAAGAAGCATAAGTACCATAGGAATCAATAATTTTGTAGTGGCTTCCTCTCCCATTTTCTTTATTGTATTTTTTCTTTCTTCTAATACTAAAAATGCTTCCTCCTCTAACATATTTCCTAAACCACTAACTCCTTGCCTTATATTTTGACTTAGTAAATTTCCAAGTTTTATATAGCAATACATTCCACAACGAGTTCCAAATTCTTCATAGGCATAGCGTTCACTATATCCTGCCTCTAACGAATAATAGGTCATCTTAAGTTCTTCAAAGCTATACCTTAACTCCTCTCCATGCTCTCTATCCTTTTCATACTGGCGAATCATTAACTGAATGCTTCCTCGTATGGTAAGACCTGACTGGATAAGAAGGGATAGTTGAAAAATAATTGTAGTATAATCCATAATTAATTGCTGTTCTCTCTTTTTTAACTCCTCCTTTCTCTTTTCTGGAACCCTTGCATAGACTCCAATCCCCCCAAGAACACATAAAAAAAATAGTATAAAACTGTCCTTTGATACCCTTTTTTTATAAGAAACTTCTACTCCATCTACGGTATTTGGTAATTCTATGGATTCCTTTTCTCTTGACTGCTCATTTTCATTTTTTATATATTCCTGAATCTGTGATAAATAGTAGCTTGTATCTTTTTCCCTTTGTACTATGCTACCTACAAATGTATGAGTGTATTGTAGTGTTTCATAAGAAAATGTTGCATATATTTCAATGGGGATTGGATTATCTACTGCCCACTTTTTAATTGTCCCATCTTCCCCTATATAGTCAAAATCACTACTTTCCCAAGAAATAGAAATTCCGTTTATGGACTTTATGTAACAAAGGTTACTTTTTATTTGTTCTAAAGAAGAATTCTCCCCTAGCAATGTTTCTTGAATTTGAGGAATATAGGATATACACATTTTCTCAAACTGCTCCTTCGTTACTAACTGCTCTCCAACTTCAAAGGTTAGCTCTTTTTCCTCCCCTAAGCCTTCCACCATAATCTCATAGGTCACATTGCCTTCTAAAAATTCAGGTCTTTCCAATGTATAAATTCTACTATCCTTTCCTTTTTGTTGGATTTCAAGAAAAATCCCTAAAATTCCACCTAGCAAAAGACACAAAAGAACAATTCCAATTCGATGAATATATTCCAAATGTATTTTTTCTGTTATGTCCTGATTTGGATATAACTCTCTAAACTGCTTATTTACTTGGTTATCACCAAAAAATTTCACTTTTTGTTTGTATATCCACAAGGCAAGAGGGGAAATCCACTGTAACACACCAAGTTGTTTGTAATTTTTTCTTATATTGCTTCCTACTCCTAAATTACTAATAACAATGGCACTAAGCACCATCCCTACTATAATGACAAAAAATAGAATCCTACCATTCACTTTTTTATCCCTCTCTTTCTGTTATACGGACTCTATTTTTTGCACAAAATATTGTCCAAGCCAGTAAGAAAACAAATAGACAATCAAACAAATGGTCATTACTATTCTTCCTAATATGGTAGTATATAAAGAAGCTATCATTTCACTAGCACTAATATCCACATAAATCAAAATAACAAGAGGCATAATGGTCATTACTTTTTGTTCCATCTTCTTTCCTTGTAGCATAACTGCAATTTCATTTTCTACTTGAATATTATCTCGAATTTGATTGGCGCTTGTTTCCATAACTTTATGTAATTGTCCTCCCGTTCTCTTTACAATTTCAATGATTCTTGCAAAGGACTGTATTTCCTTTACATTGCTTCTTATTGCAAAATCCTCCCAAAGAGCTTCCACCGTATAATCTAAAGATAATTTTCTCTCCATTTGTTCCAATTCCCACTTCATTAAGGAATGTTTGCCATGTATTTGCTCCATTCTACTTATTGTCTGTCCCATACTACTTTCTAGGGAATGTCCTGTTCTTAAATGATTTTTCATTGTTTGTAAGGAATCCATAAATTCTACTAATAGCTTTTTATATCTTGCCTTTTTACAATCATTGTTTTTCTTTTTTAAATAGAAGAAAATAGTAGGGAGAAAAAGAATGGTGGGAAGAAAACTATGATAAAATACATAAGAAAGAGTGATTAAGATAACGAAAATTTCCAAAGAGTATCTTATAATTTCTTTTAAAGAAAAATCATATGTATCATACCAAATATCCTTCTTTTTTAAGTTTTTCTGTGTGAATAAGCGTTCCCACTTGTTTAAAAGCATATGTATGTTTCTCCTGCAATACTTCAAGTTTATAAATTTGATTTAGTTTAATTTCTCCATTTTCTACTCCAATAATCTCATCAATAGATACTACTTTTCTACTTTTATCTGGCATTCTACTAACATGAACCATAATATCAATCGCCCCAGCAATTTGGCTACGAATGGCACTAATTGGTATCTCCATCCCCATTAAAACCATAGTTTCTATACGGGCAAGCATATCCTTTGGACTATTTCCATGACCAGTGGACAAAGAACCATCATGCCCAGTATTCATAGCTTGCAACATATCAAGAGCTTCTCCTGAGCGAATTTCTCCAACAATAATTCGATTTGGTCGCATTCTTAATGCACAACGGATTAAATCTCGAATTGTAATTTCATATTCACCATCTACCGATGAATCTCTGGATAATAAGCTAACTACGTTATCTAAGGAGGATAATAATAATTCTGGTGCATCTTCAATGGTAATTACTCTTTCCTGTTTTGGAATCCATTGACACAATGCTCGCAAAAATGTTGTTTTTCCTGAACCAGTACCACCACTAACAAAAATATTATATTTGCTTTTTACTAATTTCTCTAAAAAGTCATAAACCTCCTTTGTAATTGCTCCCACATCTATTAAACGCTCCATTGTAAATGGCTCACTAGAAAATTTACGAATGGTTATGGTTGGTCCATGAATGGAGATTGGTGGAAGTACAATATTTACTCTTGAGCCATCTTCCAGACAAAAATCTACCATTGGATTTGCCTCATTTACTCGTTTATTGGACATAGATACCATCTGTTGAACAACATCTTCTAACTTTTTCTGGCTTTGAAAGGACTTGTGATATGGATAAATAGTTCCACCTTTTTCAATAAAAATTTCTTTATAACTATTTACCATAATTTCACTAATACTATTATCTTCTAACACTTGACCTAATACATCAAATCCACGAAAAGAATTGTATAATTCCTTTCGCAATTCGTCCTTTTTCCATAATGGTATGTAATGCTCTTTTCCAAACTGTAAAATACACTCTTCAATACATTCCATTAATTGTTCCTTACTAATATCTTCAAAAATATTGATTTGCTCTAATACTTTTTTTCTTATTTGCTCTTGATATTCATAACTCATCCCTTAATTAAACTCCTTGTATAATCCCCTAACTCTCCCCACATTAACTGCTCAAGATAGGTTTGTCTTCCTGAAAAACAATGACTATATGGAAGCTTTATTTTTTGGATATTATCAAATAAATATTCATTCTGTGTTCCATATAACATTTGCTCAAATGCTTCTATTTTACACTGCGACATAACATCTTCTTTTATTGGCATATAAATGGTATTACAAATAGAAAGTATTACATCTGGTTGTAAAAATCCTTCCCCCACATCAATAACAACTGTTGAGTAGGAGTATTCCTTTAAAATAATATCTAATGCCTTTACAAACTCCTCAGCACTAATATTTTTCAAATCTTCTGGACATTTTACTGGTGGAATATAAGATACCTCATCAAACATATCTATCATTCCATTGATTCTCTTTTCTAAATTATTCTCTCGCAATGCAAATATAATGTCTGATAAATAATAAGATGGCTCTTTATGTAATAACTGACATAGACCTGACATAGACTCTAATGAAAGATACAAAACAGACTCTCTCTTACTTAAGATTTGAGCAAGGATAAGTGAAAATGACGTTTTTAAACATCTACCTATGGGCGAGTAAACACCTATAATTGTTGTTTTTTTTGATACAAAATTAGAACTTGGGTGAGAAATGGAGGCTATATTTACTACTTGTTGTTTGTAACTTTCTAATAATCGTCCTATTATAGCCTCTATGGATTGATACTTAAAAATATAGGATAATGGCTGTTGTTGTTCTAAGTGTATATTATTTGTAAGTATAACTGTTTGTATATGTTCATCAAACGACTCCTTCCTATCTCTATCTGTAAGCAAAATTCCTATATTATGTTTCATCTCATACTGACTAATTGCTTCCCATGAAGAAAAACTTATGACTGTAAATGGCAAATTTCCTTGTTGATAAAAATACTCCTTCAAACGCTTCCCATACTCATCTTCTTCCATATAAATTGCTACTATTTTTTCTTCCATATAAACCTCTCTTAACTTTTATCTTTTATTCCATAGGGTAAATACATATCCAAGAAATATAAATATAGTATAAGAAACATAATGTTTTCTTTTTCTCCCACTTTTTCTTATTCTTTCAAAACATAAAATAAAAATACTTACACTTCCACATATTAACAAAGAATAATAAAAGCACGTTAGTGTAGGAATAAATCCTATAAATAGACTCATAGCTCCAAATAGCTTAATATCTCCTGCTCCAAATGCTCCTACCATGTAGGTTGGAAATAGTATAATGATAAGAAGAACTGCCATAGCACACACTACAACAACTTCTGCCCCATGTTTGTAATATTCTATACCAGCTCCCAGTAAATATAAAACTATAAGAAATGAATTTGGGATTCTTTTTGTCTTTATATCTATTGCCATCGCTAGTATAAGAAGAATGCCAAGAATATACTGACTCATATATTATCTTCCTTATTGGATTGTTACTTGAATTTGATAAAATTTTATCTGTTATAATGAAATGAAAACAAACAAGATATCTTAGATTTGTTATGATTGATTTTACTCTTTTTTTTCTACTTGTCAACGCTAATTTTCCCTTTATTTTAAAGGATTTTTTCATATTTCTACTATTTGTTTCTCTCTCGTTTTTCTTTCCTTTTTTCTTCCTGTATTTTTAAAATAGGCTATGTTTTCGTACTCTACAAATTGTAGCCTATTTTTCCGTTCTAAATGTTCCTATTTTCATTGTAATAAGGAATAAATTTTATTGTAATACATAAAAAGGGACTGTAACTGACTCTTACAATCCCTTTTCTTAGCTAATCTATATATTTTTTACTTTTCTTATTCTGTAACTTCTTTTGTTTTTGCATAATAGTTAATTAAACTTCCTGCAAGAATAATATCCCTTTCATCGTCTGTCATCTCACCAATGGAAAGCTCAAATGGTTCTAGGGTATCCTTTACAATATAAGCTGTAACCTTATTTTTCTTCTCCTTTATTGCTGTTTTAATGTTAGGAATATAAATAAAATCAAGGTTTTCAAGTGGTAACTTCTCTTTTTCTAAAAGAAACGGAATCATTCCCCAATTAATTAAGTTAGAACGATATCGTTTTGTTGCATATTCCTTTGCAATATTTGCCATACCACCTAATACTCGTTGGCAAGAGGCTGCTTGCTCTCTTGCAGAACCATCTCCTGGCTTAACTGCATAAATGGTTGTACCGATTGCCACAGACCTTGCTCTTAACTGTGGATTGTACTTCTTTAATGTTCGGAAAGCATCACCAATGGCTTTATTTTCTTTCATTGGACATACATTCATACGGCGAATTTTTTCTTGTGCAAATACTTCTTTTGCTCGTTCTACATACTTTGGGTCTTTTCTTGATAATGTGTATTCTGCAAGTGCCAATGGATTGGAACGATAAGAAGATGTTTCACCTGATGGAATTAATTCGTCTGTTGTAGTTACTGGGTCATGAATAACAGATACGACACGAAGTAAAATATCTTCGGTAAGTTCTACCATTTCTGGCCAATCTACAATGTTTGGTCCAAACTTGATTTCTTCTTCTGGTTTTGGGTTTCCTACTCCATTGTAAACTCTATTTTCATAAATATTTTTATCGAAAAAATACTTTGGCTTTGTAAAGTTTACATCAACCTCTGTTGCTGGGATTAAATATCCCTTATTTGCTGCTGTTGCTGCAATAGAGCGAGCATCCATAAGTGCAACTGAAGCAATTTGATTGCTTGTAATTTTAGAACCTTCTCGATTTGGGAAGTTTCTTGTAGAATGTCGAATACTAAGTCCATTGTTTGCTGGTACATCTCCTGCACCAAAGCATGGTCCACAAAATGCAGTACGAACAGTTGCCCCTGCTTCCATAAATTTTGCAACAGCACCATTTTTTACTAACTCCATAAAAATTGGTTGGGAAGCTGGATATACGCTAAGAGAAAATTCATCAGAGCCAATACTTTGTCCTGATAAAATATCTGCTGCGTCACATAAATTTTCAAATCCACCACCTGCACAACCTGCAATTACACCTTGCTCTACATACAACTTTCCATTTCTTATTTTATCTCGTAACTGAAATGGAATCTTATTATCTAAACTAATAGCTGCCTTTTTTTCTACTTCTGCTAAAATATCTTCTAAGTTATTATTTACCTCTTCAATGGTATATGTATTGCTTGGGTGGAATGGCATGGCAATCATTGGTTTAATTTTACTTAAATCTACATAAACCACTCCATCATAGTAAGCAACATCCCCTGGTTTTATCTCTTTGTACTCTCCCACTCGTCCATGAATAGCAAAGAAATCCTTTACCTTACTATCGGTTCTCCAAATGGAAGATAGACAAGTTGTTTCTGTTGTCATAACATCAATACCAATACGATAGTCTACACTAAGGTTATCAATTCCATCTCCAACAAACTCCATAACCTTATTTTTCACATATCCATCTGCAAATACTTCCCCAATAATTGCTAGTGCAATATCTTGTGGACCAACTCCCTTTTCTAGCTTTCCTGTTAAATATACGGCAACTACTTCTGGTCTTTGAATATCGTAGGTCTTCTTTAATAGCTGTTTTACAAGCTCAGGACCTCCCTCTCCAATTGCCATTGTTCCAAGTGCTCCATATCTTGTGTGACTATCAGAACCTAAAATCATTTTTCCACAACCAGCTAGCATTTCTCTTGCATATTGATGGATAACTGCTTGATGAGGTGGAACATACACACCACCATATTTTTTCGCACAAGATAATCCAAACATATGGTCATCTTCATTAATGGTTCCCCCAACGGCACAAAGACTGTTGTGGCAGTTGGTTAATACATAAGGTACTGGAAATTCTTCTAATCCACTTGCCCTTGCCGTTTGAATAATTCCAACAAAGGTAATATCATGAGAAGTTAAACAATCAAAGGTAATCTTTAATTGCTCCATAGTATTAGACGTATTATGAGCCTTTAAAATGTTGTATGCCATTGTCTGTTGGATTGCCTCTTCTTTTGTTGGGCAGTATCCTAATTTACTACTTAATTGCTCATATACTTGTCCAACATCCTCAATTAATTCTGTCCCATTTAGTAAGTATGCTCCATGTTCGTATCGCTTTATCATACAATCCCTCCTACTTGTTTTATTTTTTTCATTATACTGTTATTACTTTTTATTTACAAGTAAAATAACCATTTTTTTAAATTATAACAGACTTTTTATTTTATTATTCTATTTTGCAAACAAAAAATGCCATCACATACATAAGTTTTATGTGACAGCATTTTCCTGTTATCTTTTGTCTTTTTTTAATTTCTACTATTCATTTTCTTTGTTTTGTTTCTCATCCATAAAGAAATCTTTTTCATTTGTTATGTCTTTCTCTACCTTTTCTTCCTGCATTTTCTCACTTTGCATATACTCATTTTGAACAACTGCTTGACCTTGTTTTTTCGTATCTTTTCTTTCTTCTTTTAATGGGAATACAACAGTCACTCGGAATAAATCTCCATCTAAGTAAATAATTAACTGACCTCCCATAATTTCTGCTAAACTTTT
>CAJFOH010000008.1 GCA_904395845.1 uncultured Lachnospiraceae bacterium | reverse complement strand
TAACAAAATCCTTAAAGTTTTATGAAGTCTTAAATAACATTGAATTAGTGATTCATATTAAAGCATCGGATGAAGTATTAGATGATATTCTTGAACATATTTACAATTTAAAATCCATTGGAAGAAGTGAAGATATGGTTCATGTAGAAGAAGCCGTGATGGTACAACTACAGGAAGATTGTGAAGATGAGGAAGTAGAGTGTAAATATTCTGCTTATATTAATTGTGATGTTATTGGTGAGGATGATGAGGAGCGAATTAGTTCTATAAAAAAGGATGGGTATGTAACAAGAGGTACTAAGTATTACTTAAATAAAAATTATTGTATTCAAGATGGAAAACGAGTGTTTGAAAAGAAAAAAGTATTATATATTTCTGATTATGCAGTAGAAGAATTTGGAGATGGAATCTATTTGGATAATGATGGGGATAAACAATATATTGTAACATTTATATAACATTTATGGAAAGAGTGTTGGAAAGGTATATTTTAATTAGGTTTGAACAGTTCATGTTTTTGTGTAAATAAGTTAAGGGTACTATATAGAAATGATATCTTTCTTTTATTTACACAAGATAGTTATATGTTCTTATGTTTGAGATAGAAAATGTACAACACTCTTTTCTTATGGGAAAATAGTTTAGAAATAGAGGAGGGTATTTTTATGGATATAGGGGAATACAAGGCAAAAAAAGATAAAACCATTGATGAACATAGACAAGAGTTAATGAATGAATGGAATCGTATGAAAGCGATGGGATATGTAAGGGAAGAACATCTATATCAATTAGTAAAACTTGCATGTTTTCATCATGATGATGGAAAAGCAAATAAAGAATTTCAAATGCGTATTCAATCAGAAAAGAAGCGCCTATTTAATGAAGAGAAAGAAGTTCCACACAATATTTTATCTGCATATAGTATTAGCTTAAAAGAAATGGAACAAATGGGATATTCGAAAGAAGATTATTATCGTGTTGTATTTGCGGTAATGTATCATCATAATTATGGGAAACCATTAGAAATTATACAAGAAAAGAGAGAACTAATTAAGGATTTGTTACAAGGTATTACGGATAACAAGATAAAGAAAAGTACATTAGGTAAGATGAGTGCTATGATGGAAGATGATATGGCAATTAAAATTAAGGGGTTTTTACACAAGTGTGATTATAGTGCCAGTGGAAATTATCAAGTAGAATATGACAATAACTTTTTAGAAGAATCACTAGAAAATGTAAAAAAGAAATGGAAAGAGAAGAATTCAAATAGTGATTGGAACGATATGCAAACATTTTGCATGGAAAAAAGAGATGAAAATATTATTGTAATTGCTCAAACGGGAAAGGGAAAAACAGAAGGAGGATTACAATGGATTGGTAACAACAAAGGATTTTTTGTATTACCATTAAGAACTGCTATTAACGCAATTTACGATAGAATAAAACAACAAATGATAACAGATAATTCTATAGATGAAAAAGTAGCTATTTTGCATTCAGAATCATTGGAATATTATAACGAGCATTTTAGTAATGAGGAATTAGATATCTTTGATTATGAAAAAAGAGGAAAACATTTAACTATGCCCCTAAGCATTTCAACTATGGATCAACTATTTGATTTTGTTTTTAAATACCATGGATATGAATTAAAGCTGGTAACTCTTTCTTATTCTAAAATAGTCATTGATGAAATCCAAATGTATCATCCAACACTATTGCGATATCTAATTTATGGATTGAAACGTATTACCCAGATGGGAGGTAACGTAGCAATTATGACAGCTACATTATCGCCGTTTTTAAAACAGTTATTGCAAGAAAATATTTTGTTTAAGGAGGAAAATATAAAAATATTTGTAGATGACTCCATTCGACATAATGTTTGTGTAAAGGACTGTAAAATAAATATTACAGATATATTAGAAGTATATGAAGCAAATGAGAGAAAAGGAAAAAGTAATAAAATATTAGTGATATGTAATACCATTGGAAAAGCACAAGAATTATATAAACAATTAAAACAAACAGGACAAAATATAAATATTAATTTGCTCCATAGTCGATATACAAGGGAAGATCGTAGAAGAAAAGAACATGAAATTATTCAATTTGGCGTTACCTATAATAGAGAACATCAGTTGGATTGTCAGTCAGGTATTTGGATTTCTACATCTTTAGTAGAGGCTAGTTTAGACATTGATTTTGATTATTTATTTACAGAATTACAGGACTTAAATTCGCTATTTCAGAGATTTGGAAGATGCAATAGAAAAGGAGAAAAAGATTGTTCTCAATATAATTGTTATGTATATGCAGAGATTGACAAAAGAAATTTAATTACTTTCTATGAAAGAAATAATTCGGACAATCAATCTGGTTTTATTGATAACACAATTTTTCAATTATCAAAGCAGGCAATCAAAGATGGGGAGGGCAAACTTTCCGAATGGAAAAAGCTAGAGTTAATAAATAACTATTTAACAATGGAAAATTTAAAAGAGAGTAATTATTATAAGGAATATTGCGATGCTGATTGGATTGAAGATGTTCGCCCATATCATTATGAAAATACTGAACACAAGCTACGAGATATTTTATCAGAAACTATTATTCCAAGTCCGGTGTTCGAAATGAATAAGTCCTATATTATGGATAAAGTAGAACTGCTAAAGAGTAACACATTAAGCAATACAGAAACGTTGAAAGTGAAAGATGACATTATGAAATTTACAGTAAATATTCCGTTGTGGCATTGGAATAACTATGAAAAGGCAGTAAAAAGAGGAGTGGCGCAAGCCTACCAAAATGTAGAACTATCAGCAAGAGAAAAAATAAAGGTTATGGAATGTAATTATGACGAAATAGGATACGAAAGAATAAATTATCAAGATAGACAATAATTGGTACATATACTATAATGGAGAAGGAAAAAAGATTGTCGACCTAAAATAATGTAAAAATACTAGGGGGTCGACAATGGAAGGAAAAGTTTTAAAATCAAGGCTTGAAAAGAGCAACTCTATAATTTATAAAAAATATATTGAAAAATATTAGAGGTCGACAAAACACGATTCGATAATCCTTATAAAAAGGGAGGAAGAATAGTGGCGGATTAAAGTAGTGGCATATTGGAATGTAAAGTATGTACCCATATATTTTTTTGTAGCAAGTTCCGACATTAAAGTAGTGGCATATTGGAATGTAAAGTTGTTTCAATTTTATCTAATAGTTTAGCGATTGTTATTAAAGTAGTGGCATATTGGAATGTAAAGTCAAAGAAGAATTAGAAAACTAACACACATCTAAATTAAAGTAGTGGCATATTGGAATGTAAAGCACCTTGATTTTGTTCCACTCAAAGTCGCGTAAGCATATTAAAGTAGTGGCATATTGGAATGTAAAGTGTATAAGGTTTTGTAAGGTTTTATAGCGATTATCTATTAAAGTAGTGGCATATTGGAATGTAAAGAAAATGTTTACAGTAATATCCCCTAGCGCCTTTTCAATTAAAGTAGTGGCATATTGGAATGTAAAGCAAGCACCAGAATCCCCTTGTCCATGTCCTGCAATATTAAAGTAGTGGCATATTGGAATGTAAAGATTTATTATCTTCCATAAAATGAAATAACATTTCAATTAAAGTAGTGGCATATTGGAATGTAAAGCTATATACCCAACCAAGCACTCTAGTTCCTGTTTTTATTAAAGTAGTGGCATATTGG
>CAJFOH010000007.1 GCA_904395845.1 uncultured Lachnospiraceae bacterium | reverse complement strand
TTTCACTATCAAAGTAAGTAAAAGAAATGCAAGGAAATCAAGGGTTTTCTATCGGTCAGGTATCAACCGTATGTAAGCAAAATCAAATTAGATAAAACGCATTTTTCAGGCTCTCCTTTGCAGGTGATTAGCAGGAGAGGTGAATTTAGGGGGATGGTTGATTGTTCGCTTTTATAGTGTAGTCGTTTCACTTAATGCGAGATTGATTACTCAACAATTTCTTCAAAATTTATCCCTAATTAAATAATAAATCAAATATACCACACTCTATTTTAATCAATACCTCATTATAAAAAACCGGTTTTTACAATATTTTCTCGTATTTTATTCTTGTAAAAATGAGTAACTATAGAATACTTACTCATTTACTCAATCGCCAATATGATATTCTATGATTATCGGAATCCGTCTCTATTTTTCCTTCTTTTCTGAGCGCTTGCAATAAATTCTGTACCTTATAAATCTTGCTGTATTTATCGACCCATTATATCATAAGGATTTCCTCCCATCTGTCTTTTTCTTATTGTACCAAGCATGAAAAACAGATGAGCCACATTTTGTCAATAGATCCAAATCTTGACACTATCTATCATTTCTCATTGCGATACCTCCATAGTTGTGATCAGTCCCCGTGAAGTCCAAAGGCAACAAAGCCACATGATGATTTTTCGCCACCGCAGGGCTATGTAAGATATCAATTATTGAGTTGTGTTTAGAACGAAAACTGTATTTGTTACATTTAAATTTTATCATAACAAGTTACTACTGCTATTTCACCTTTTTCGCAACATCATAAATAAAAGCAATCGGAGCATTCTTTTTTTCATAATAATCCAACATTTGATCAGATGTAAATGAAATCAATCCTGCAGTTACGGCAATTCCAGCCGCTGCTAATTCCATTTGACTACATTCTATTACTGCAAGTATTGACGATGTTCCAGACAAAATAGTACTGAAGCCACCAATTGCTGTTTTTATTCCATGTTTTTTCAGTGCATCCTCATAATCTTCAAGTTCACTACAAAGAATATCTGTAATCTCTGATGAACTCTTTCCTTCAAGATTTTGACTGGTCCAATTCTTGAATTTACGCATCTTGGCTATAGCTTTTTTATCCTTTCGAGTTTCAACAACCTGTTTCCAAGATAATTGCTCTTCTATCACACTCGGTATTGCCTGAATACAAGCATCTATAGCATTATGTTCAAACACAACATCATCTTTCAACAAAAGGGGAAATGCTTTTTCAAATTCTGTTTTTTCAACAAAAATAGGTGTCATTTCAATACCATATACCCGAGAAAAATATAATACAGTATCCATAAGACTACGATTCCTGTTATTCGATGTAAGGAAAACACCCCTTTGATTACAATTTGAATTTTGAAGTCCCTGGAATTCTTTTATTTGCATAATTTTTTTCTCTGTCGATAAGCCTTTAAAAGCATCTAGAGACCAATTATCTATTACCTCTTTGATATCATCATCTAAACTAACACCCGCATTGGCAAGTATATCTTTATTGAGAATTGACTCTCTAAATGTGCTATCTTTTAAAAGCGAACGCCACAAATTATTCGATGTTCCATTGCCCGGTGCCCCTGCAATAAATTTTAGCAATCCTAGATTTGAAGAACAAATAGATTTTTTTAAGTCATTTTCACAAAAAGTTATTTCGCTTGGTATATCTTCATAAACTTTGCCATAGGCAGAAACCAATATTTCTTTATGATCAGGTATCCATATTTTATCGAAAAAGAGTGCTGTAGTTTTAGGGCATACCAATCCTGAAGCATATGTAATTTCTCCTTTTTTTCTATAGAGATTCGATAGTTTTTTCATGCCCTCATTCCTTTCCATAGCTTTATAGGTATATGTTACAATCCTATTTCTTCAACAAACAAAACGCATGATTATTCTTTATCAGCTTTGCTTTCAAGTGGATAATTTTTTGATAACACTTCTTATTTAATAAAGAGTATTTTTCAACAATAAATGTACAATATTTCATATAGAGAAATCACCTTTACAACAAATTTTGAATTTACACATACTAGCACCTAGCGATTGTTTTTAGAAATCCAAAATCCGCCCATCCAAAATTCTAAGGTCTTTAAAATTCCATAAACTGCTCCTTATCTCTACTATATCAGTTTCAGGTGCTAGTTTCTATATTTATTTTACTTCATCCTCTTTCTTCAGAACATAGAATATCCATTCAAATCTTTGTGCATTCATTCTCCAGGCATCATCTATAATATGTGAATGCGCATAGGTAAAAAAATCAAAGCATAATGTCATAGACGCATGAATGCCTCATATCAGCTTCTCGAATTGAAAAAATCGAATATGAACTTCAGGAACCAACACCTTATGATATTGTCCAGATGGCGGACTGCTATAAAAGACCTGATTTATGCAATTACTACTGCTCCCACAGATGTGCAATCGGCGACCGGTATGTACCGGAGGTTGAGATTTCTGAACTCTCTAATATTATTTTAGAGACTATCGCCAGTCTGAACGAGATCAATCCTCTCACCGGACGGCTTATACAGATTGCCCGCGATGGGAAAATTTCCGATGATGAAATTAAGGATTTTGCATTCATCAGCAAAAAACTGGATGAAGTTTCCCTCGCTATTGATTCGCTGAATTTATGGGTTGATAAAACTGCAAGTGAAAATAACATCAATATTTCTCTATTAAACGCAGAAAAAGAAAAGATCAAATAAACACCAAAAACAGGCAGAACCATCCATCTTCTCCGGACAGTTCTGCCTATGTTTTTATAACCCTTTTGCCAATGTTTTTAACAGTGCCGCCATCTCCGGCTTCGCCAACAGCTTCATCAAAAGCTCCTGATCCGTCTCCTGCGCTGAATCCGCTGCCTTCTCCTGCTCTTTTCCCGAATCCTCTTTCTTCGGAGAATAAAACGTCTCTTCAAATCTCTGTGCATTCATCATACGGTCTTCATCAATAATATGCGAATACACATCCGCTACCATCTTTGCCTGAGCATGGCCGGAGTCTCCCTGCACTGATTTCATATCCCCGCCATTCAGTTTCAGCTTATAAGTGATACTGGAGTG
>CAJFOH010000006.1 GCA_904395845.1 uncultured Lachnospiraceae bacterium | reverse complement strand
TTGTGGATTTTTAGAACGGACAACTACTTGTTTACGGCAAACATAATCCGTATCATTCATACGATAGGTTGCTGCAATATAAAAATGTTCTCCATCATGAGAAATATCTGGTGCCCAATATCCTCTGCCACTTTCTAATCCTTCTAACATAGACCATTCTAAATCTGTAATGGCATGGCCAATGATTTCCCAATGAACCAAATCTTTAGAATGAGAAATTGGAATACATGGAAAATAAGTAAACGAAGAATTTACCATATAATAGTCTTCTCCAACTCTTACAATAGAAGGGTCTGGAAATGCTCCTGTGCGAATTGGATTATGATACATCTTTTCATAAGGTGCTCCTACATATTGCTCAAAATATTCAATAATATTGGTATTATTTGATTCTACCGCTAATTGATATGGTGTTATTCTATTAATATCCCCTTCTAGTGGATCCATTCCAACTTGCTCTGTTAAATATACGACCATTTCAACATCGTCTATATTATTTTCTGCTGCATAATGAAGAATTCCTCGTTCTCTATGATCTCTCATGTTTAAACTATATTTTGAATATTCTACTAGACGCTTTACCATAGAAGAGTTACCTTCTTTTGCTGTTAAAAATAGCGGATCAATCCTATCTTCTTCTCTATTTTCTTCTAGCAATGGTTCATAATGAACATAGCTGACACTCATATAGCCTTCACTTGCTTTTGGATTTTTATGTACACAATAAAGAGCTGTTTTTGCACCTGTCCACATTGCTTTTCCTGGATAGTATGGTGGAGTCATAAAACAGTTAGACTCTTTGATAAATTCCTTATTATCTGCCTCTTTTACTTCCTCCATATGCTCTAATAACCAATTAGTACCTTGCTTCATATTTTCTACATTATTGCTACATACAAACATACTGCTTCCATCTCCACAAAAGACAATACGCACATAAATTTCATTGCTAGGTTCTACCCAAGGCTCTCTACATAATATAACTTCACTTGTAGGCTCGTTCTCACCTTCCGACATCATGTGTTCCATATAAATAGTATTGTTTTCTTTTCTAAATTGTAAGCTTGAATATTGTCCTCCTAGCATGCAAACGCCACTTCTGCCTTCCTCTGCTACATTGGTAATATCTAGCTTTGTTTCCATAATAAAAGATGGACAAGTAATTTTTTGAGTTAAAATATTGCCACATTGCCATAAAATTGGCTTTTCTATGTTTGTACTATTGACACAATGCAAACGTAATGTATTATGTTCCAACGAATAGTATTCTTCTTTTTTGTTTGCCATCCATTGCCATTGTAATCCTAGCGTATTATTTTTAAAATCATCACTTGTGTCTGGCTCATAAGGTGTTACCATTGGACAACCAGATGGCTTTTTATATACAGTTGCTGGCTCTCCAGTTAATCCATCTACATGGACTCCCATTACAGGCCAACCTTCCTTCCATTCTACTTTTTGCAAATGACAAATTCTTCCATACACTCCTCTGTCTTGGAAATGCATAAACCACTCCTCTCCATCTGGTGTATCCACAAGACCTCCTTGATGTGGTCCATTAATATAAGAATCTCCTTGATGCAATACAATTTGTTCTTCATATGGCCCATAGATATCTTTGGAACGAAGTGCTGTTTGCCAACCAGTTTTTACCCCTCCTGCTGGTGCTAATATGTAAATATATCCATTTCTTATATATACTTTTGGTCCTTCAATGGTAGGCTGTGTTTCGTTGCCATCAAAAATAAATCTATCTTCGGAAAGCACCTTTGTACAATCCGTTGACATTTCAAAAGCACCTAAAATACTTTTAAATCCTATTCTACTTTTTGCATATCCATGAACTACATATGCCTTTCCATCTTCTGTCCAAACTGGGCATGGGTCAATAAATCCTTTTGCTTCTCTTAAACAAGTAATAGGACTCCACTCTCCATATGGGTCTTCTGCATATGTTACAAAAATTCCTTCATCTGGTAATCCTACAAAAATCCAAAACTTCCCATCATGATAACGAATGCTTGGTGCCCATATTCCACACCCATGTCTTGGGTTATCATAGCTTTTATGTGGAATTTCATCTTTTATTGCATAATTAATAAGCTCCCAGTTAATTAAATCTTTTGACACTAAAATCGGTAATCCTGGTATTACACTAAAACTTGATGCTGTCATATAAAAGGTATCACCTACTCGAATTACATCAGGGTCTGAGTAATCGGTAAATAATACTGGGTTACGAAAATATCCATCTCCTAAGTCTGATTTCCATAAACGTTTTGTATTCATTTTATCTACCCTCCACTACACGAATCGTTTCGCCTATTGTCTTTCTACGCTATAATTTCATCTAACATTTAACACGAATACTTTTCTAATATATTTTTATTTTCTCTTGTATTCTTTATAAAAAATTTCTTGTTCCATCACTTCTTAAATCATACGTTATTTCTTAAAATGCCTCTGAATCTATCAGGTTTTCATATACTTCACCTAATTCTACTAAGCCCTCTGCAATCAGTTTTCCCATAACAACTGCACCTTCATACTGTAAGTGGGTAGTATCATTTAATCCACGACAATATGGCTCATTTTCAAATACCCCTGCTTCAAACATCATATACCAACGTTTTGAGTATTCTGCTCCTACTTTCTGTACCAATTCTTCTGATTTTTGTGTTAAATCAATAAGGGCAACTTGTTCTTTCTTTTCCAGTTCTCTCATTGCTTTTGGATATTCTCCATGACTTGCAACCAATTCTTCTTGTTCATTAAATTGTCTTCTTGTTACAGGTGTAATAAGTACTGGAATTGCTTCATGTTTTCTTGCTACTTCTATGTACTTCATTAGATATTCTTTAAATGTAGTGTTAGGTTCTGTTCTTCTTTCTACTTCTGGTTTACTATCATTATGACCAAATTGAATAAATAGAAAATCTCCCTTTTTCAATTCTTTATCAATAAGCTCCAAACGACCTTCTTCTATAAAACTTTTTGTACTTCTTCCATTTTGAGCATAATTGTATATTTGTACCTCTCTTTTAAAAAAGCGATTCATTACTTGTCCAATACCTGTTTGAGGATATGTGCGATATAAGTTTTGTTTTACTGTGGAATCTCCTGCCCAAAAAATACGAATTTGTTGCATTGTTTACTTCTCCTTTTTCTTTGTTATTTTCTTTTTTATCTATAATATAAATAAGATATTAATGAGTAGCCCCACCGACTACCTTTCTATCTATATCATATTCAATGATTGCTTTTATTGCCTCTGTGATACCTGTTACCATTACATCTAGGGACATACTGCTTACCCCTTTTTTATTCACTACCTGTTCTGGTAAGTATGGAATATGAATAAATCCACTTTTTTTCCCTTTGTATTTTGTTTCGATTAAATGTCTTACTCCATAAGTAACATGATTACATACAAACGTTCCTGCTGTGTTAGATACTGAAGCTGGAATGTTACTTTTTTTTATATTTTCTACCATTGCTTTTATTGGTACATTGACAAAATAAGCATCTGGTCCATCTTTAAATATTTTTTCATCTATGATTTGATTCCCTTCATTGTCACAAATAGAAAAATCATTGACATTAATTCCAATTCGTTCCACTGTAATTTCACTTCTTCCACCTGCCTGCCCTATGGATAAAATAATATCTGGATTATGCTCTTTGATAGCTTCTTCTATTACTTGTAATGATTTATAACATACCGTTGGCACTTCCAATGATATAATCGTTGCGCCTAATATATTTTTTTCTAATGCTTTTAGTACTTCCAAGGACGGATTGATAGATTCCTTACCAAATGGGTCAAATGCTGTCACTAATAGTTTCATTTTTTCTCCTAAAATTTATTTATTTTATCATTTACTTATTGAATATCTCTTTTCTTTTTTCACAATTATACCAAATATAGTTTCATATGTAAAATATTTTTTATCATTTTTTCTAAACAAAGAAGTTTTCCTAATATCTATATTGATGGATTCCCCCATATCTATATGCATTATCAATATGGTACATTAACATATAAAAATGCCATTCTACCTTGGCTATGTAAATATGTAAGTATGTAAGTATATAATTATAAATAAATATATAGATAAATATAGATATAAATAAATATATAGATATACAAAACAAATTACATTAACCTATGGTTTTGAATGGCATTTTTCTTTTATCGATTATCTACTTTTTCTGGGTACATATCATGTTGTTCTAAGCGTTTTCTTGCTACTTCTTCCCAACGTGTTCCTGGCTTTCCATAATTGGCATATGGGTCAATGGAAATTCCACCACGAGGAGTAAATTTTCCCCAAACTTCAATATATTTTGGCTCCATAAGTGCTACTAAATCTTTCATAATAATATTGATACAATCTTCATGAAAATCTCCATGATTACGGAAACTAAATAAATATAATTTTAATGACTTACTTTCTACCATTTTTTCTGCTGGTACATAAGAAATAATAATATTTGCAAAGTCAGGTTGTCCAGTAATTGGACAAAGACTTGTAAATTCTGGACAGTTAAATTTTACAAAGTAATCATTTTCTTGATGTTTGTTAATAAATGTTTCAAGAACTTCTGGTGCATAATTGTCTGGGTATTTTGTTCCCCTATTTCCTAATAAGGTAAGATTTTCTACCTCTTCTTCCTTTCTTCCACAAAATGATTGGTTTTCTATTTTCATAATCTATCTCCTTTTTCTATTCTCACAAATGTCATATGATAAACTATGGTATAACTACCATATACCTATTCATAAAAACTTATTGCATTTCTTTGAAATAACAACTTTGTGCTATTCTGTTTTTATTGTTTTTCCCTATTCTCTCTATTTTGTAATAATGGGTCTGTTGTATGATTTTCCTCAAATGCTTTTTCTCTATCAAGACAAGTTCCACAAGCTCTACAAGGTGTATCCCCACCTTCATAGCAGCTCCAAGTAAGCTCATATGGAACTTGTAAGCGTAACCCTTCTTTTACAATATCTGCCTTTGTCCATGTAACAAATGGAGCTTCTACTCGTAGTTGATTTCCACTACCTATATAAATGGCATCATTCATTGCATGATTAAATGGCTCACTACAATCTGGATAAGCATTTCCAGCTGCATCATCACTATGTGCTCCATAGTAAATAACAGAACAATCTTTTGATAAAGCAATACTTGCTGCTACGGATAAAAATAACCCATTACGAAATGGTACATAGGTAGAAACTGGCTTATTTTCAGCCTCTTTTAATTGCTCTGCATAACTTCCTTGTGGAATTTCTTGTTCTGAATGTGATAATAAAGAACAATTACTATATGAAAAAATAGGTTGTAAATCTATTTGAATATGCTCTACTCCATAA
>CAJFOH010000005.1 GCA_904395845.1 uncultured Lachnospiraceae bacterium | reverse complement strand
CTACAGAGTTTTCTTCTATGGTGGATTCCTCAGTTTCTTCTATGGAATTTTCTTCTATAAAGGACTCTATAGCTCCATCTATGGAGTGCTCTCCTATGAGTTCTTCCTTTGGTTCCTCGATAACGTTCTCTTCGTTTAAATTGTCTTCTCCATTTAGATTATCTTGTTCCTTTGATTTATCTTCCTCGTTGTTAGCTTCCTCTGTTTCATGGCTTAATTCATCCTCATGGTCTAATTCGTCCATTGGCTTATGTTGAGAGAAAATAGATTCTACAATAACATCTTCTGATAGAGGTTCTTTTTCTACCTTTACTACTGTTTCTTCCTTTTTCGCTGGAGGAATAACTACAGGAATTTCTCTTACTTGTTTTAATGCTCGCTCCATTGCACGAAGTCTAGCTTCATATTTTGCTTTATTCTCAATTTTTTCTTTTTGTTCTTCTGTTAAAGGCTCATAAATAACCTTTAACTTCATTGCTTTTTCTACATACTTTCCTAGTCCAAACCACAGAATAATATCATCACACAACTTAACACAATCTTCTTCTCGACCTGCTTTGTGATACAACTCTGCAAGCTCATATGCCCAATGCTCATCAAAATCTTCTTCACGATAAGATTCTAAAATCAAAATTAATCGTTCCAATGGAGCATTAGTTGCTTTTGCTAATTTGTAATGCAAAATAATTCCACTTAGGTCACCAGGTGCTAATGTAAGAAACTCTTTATAGAAATTTTCAGCATCTTCGTAATTCCCACATTCAATTGCTAATTCTGTCAAACGATATACGATTCTTCGACCAATTGGTGCATATTCATAGGCTTGTAGTAACGTATCAATGGCTTCATCGTATCTTCCACTTGCTTCGTAAATTTCAGAAACCATAGTAAGCATTTTTACATCTTTTACCCTATCCCAGTCAATCGAATCACAAATCTTAATTGCAGTAACTAAATCTTTTTTGGCAACTAGCTTTCTTATATGCTCTGCCTTTAATTTGTATTCATATTTATCCATCTTTTATACTATGCGTAGCGTACTCCTTTTTTTCGCATCTGGTTATTATTCATCTACGAAAGAATACTGCCCTAGAACATTTCACAAAGAATGGGCGTTGCACTTTTCCTTTCATTCGTATTTTTTCTATCTTACAACTCTATTCTACCTTGTAACGCACGTAATAAAGTTACTTCATCAATGTATTCCAAATCTCCACCCACTGGCACACCGCTTGCAATACGACTTACTTTTATTCCAGTAGGTTTTATTAATTTACTAATATACATAGCAGTAGTTTCTCCTTCTAGACTAGAGTTGGTAGCTATAATCACTTCCTCTACATCTTTTTGAAGTCGTTGCATTAATTCTTTTAATTTAATATCTGCTGGACCTATTCCAAGCATTGGAGAAATGGCCCCATGAAGTACATGATATACTCCTTCATATTTCCCTGTTTTTTCATAAGCAGCAAGATCTCTTGTTGTTTCCACAACCATAATTGTACTATGATCCCTTTTCTCACTTTTACAAATAGGACATTTTTCTTCATCTGTTAGAGTATAACATTCATTACAATATTTTATATTTGCTTTGGCATCTACCAAAGAAGCCGCAAGCCGATCCACTTGGTCTTGCGGCATATTAATAATGTGAAATGCCAAGCGCTGTGCTGATTTTGCTCCTATTCCAGGAAGTCTAGAAAGTTCTTCAATCAGCTTTGTTATTTGACTACTATAATAATCCATTAGAACGGAAATCCTCCGCCTAATCCGCCAAGTCCTCCTGTTAATTTTGCCATATTAGAGTTGTTGGCTTCTTCTACTTGACGCAACGCTTCATTGGTAGCTGCAACAATTAAATCTTGAAGCATTTCAATGTCATCTGGATCTACGACTTCTTCTTTTAAATTAACTTCTAATACTTCTCTCTTCCCAGAAACTTTTACTTCTACTGCACCGCCACCAGCAGTTGCTGTAAATACCTTTTCTTCTAATTCCTTTTGTTGTTCTTCCATTTGTTTTTGCATTCTTTGGGCTTGCTTCATTAAATTACCCATATTTCCTGGTATTCCTCCTGGAAATCCACCTCTTTTTGCCATAATAATATCCTCCTTTATTCTGTTTCTATTCCTATTTCCATTTCTACACCTTCAATACGATTACCTGAAATAATCTTTGGTGCTTGTTTTCCATCTTCAAAAAGTTTGACGGTAATATGAAATGTTTTCTTGTATTTTTGTTCTAATGACTGATTAAAGTCATCAATTCTTGATTGTATTTTCATTAGCTGATAATTCCATGAATCTGTAAAACCAATGACCAATCCATGTCCTTGTTCATAAGTTAACGTTGTTCCTTGTAAAATCCTTGCAATCAGCTTGTTCTGTGAACGAATAATATCGTTCCAATTAGTAACTAATAATTGATAATCCTCATATTCTGCCTCAGAAATTTCAATAACTTCCCTTTCTTTCTCAGCATTATCCAATTGTGCAGGTTGTGCATCTTGACTTGTCATAACTACTGTATTTGGATGTTGCAACGCCTCTTCTAACGCTTCTATTCGCTTTATTAAACTTTCTATATCCCTTTCCATTGCTGGTTTCATTAACTTTATTAGTCCTATTTCAATAAGAACTCTTTTTGAAACTGCATATCTTATCTGATTGGATAACTCACTAAAAATGCGAATATAACGAAGCAAGGTATCTACATCTAATAGCTGTGCCTCTTGCTTTAAGCGTTCTAAATTGTCTGCTGATACATCAAAGGCATCCTCTTCATATTCTGATGTTTGAAGAAGTAATAAATTTCTCATATACCAAGTAAAATCAATGACAAACTGTCCTAAATCTCGCCCTTGGCTTACTATAGTATCCATTAAATGAATACAACCTGTTACATCTTTTTCTATAATGCACTTTAGCAACTGACTAAATACTTCTGTATCTACTGCACCTAATACATCTAATACATTTTCATAGGTCAATGTTTGATTATAATAGAAGGAAATACATTGCTCTAGTAAACTAAGTGCATCACGCATGGACCCATCTGCCGCCTTTGCTACATAACTAATAGCAGCATCCTCTGCCGTTACGCCTTCTGCATCTAATAGCTTTTTAATTTGACTACATAAAATATCATTGGTCATTCGTTTAAAATCATACCTTTGACATCTTGATAATACTGTAATTGGAATTTTATGAGCCTCTGTTGTTGCCAATATAAATATAACATAAGATGGCGGTTCTTCCAACGTTTTTAATAAGGCATTAAATGCACCTGTACTAAGCATATGAACTTCATCAATAATATAAACTCTATATTTTCCTTGGGTTGGAGAATATTTTACCTCATCTCGAATTTCTCTAATATTATCCACACCATTGTTAGAGGCTGCATCAATTTCAACTACATTCATAGATGCACCTTCCATAATTGCTTTACAAGTTGGACATTCATTGCATGGACTTCCATTAACAGGATGTTGACAGTTTACTGCTCTTGCAAAAATTTTTGCAATCGTTGTTTTCCCTGTCCCTCTCGTTCCACAAAACAAATATGCATGGCCAATACGATCTTTACTAATTTGATTGGTTAGGGTTTTTACAATATGCTCTTGACCTTTTACGTCCTCAAAACAAGTAGGACGCCACTTTCTATAAAGTGCTGTGTATGCCATTTTACTTCCTTTCTAACTCTATTCACCAAAATTAATGCCGATTAATTTTGCTTCTTTTATAATAGAAGCGTCTGGAGAAACCATTTTTAATTTCCCTGCCACTTCCTCTAATGGTATTTTTACCGTTTCATTATTTTTTACACCAACAAGGTATCCATACTCCTCCTTTAAAATAAGCTTGGCTGCCATAGCTCCAAGACGAGTGGATAATACTCTATCATATGGACAAGGACTTCCACCACGTTGCATATGTCCTGGAACAGTAACACGAACTTCTTGTCCTGTCAAATCTTGAATTTTTGCACCGATTTCATAGGCAATAGAAGGGTATTTTTCCTGCTTTTCTTTCTTTTTCTTTCTCTCTTTCTTTGTTAGCATAGCATCTTCTTTTGAAATAGCTCCTTCTGCAACAGCAATAATAGAAAACTGTTTTCCAGCTTGCTCTCTCTTTTTTAATGCCTCTGCAACTTTTTCAATATCGTAAGGAATTTCTGGTATTAAAATAATATCTGCTCCACCTGCAATTCCAGCGTGTAAGGTTAACCAACCAACCTTATGTCCCATAACTTCCACAATAAACACACGTCCATGAGATGCTGCTGTTGTATGAATACAATCAATGGCATTGGTGGCAATATTGACTGCACTTTGGAATCCAAAAGTCATGTCAGTTCCCCATAAATCATTGTCTATGGTTTTTGGAAGGCCAATTACATGAAGACCTTCTTCCCTTAACAAATTCGCTGTCTTTTGACTGCCATTCCCTCCAAGCACAACCAAACAATCAAGACCTAACTTTTTGTAGGTACGCTTCATTGCTTCTACTTTATCCATTCCATTCTCATCTGGTTCTCTCATTTTTTTAAATGGCTGTCTACTTGTACCTAGAATTGTACCACCTTCAATTAAAATTCCAGAAAATTCTTTTTCGCTCATTACATGGTAATCTTCATACATAAGACCATAATATCCTTTATGGAATCCTATAATTTCCACATCTTCCATTAAGTGATACAATGCTTTTCCCACACCACGCATAGTGGCATTTAGACTTTGACAATCTCCACCGCTTGTTAATATACCAACTTTTTTCATAATACCAGCTCCTTGTATTTGTTTTTCCTATCTGATATGTTTCTTTTATCTAACAAAGAATTCTATATTTTTAGATACTGCTTTAGACTGTAACTATGTCCTTAGACTTTGTCTATGTCTTTGACTATGTCTATAATTATCCTTTCGTTATTTAACTATCATTATACAAAAAACAACTTGTATTTGCAACGAAAACAAAGAAAAAAAAAGCGCTAGAAGAAATTCTTCTAACGCAATATACTCATTTTAAATCGCACATCTTGCTTTGAATGCTATTCACAAGCGTTACCTTTACAGTTAGCTCCGCTCAGGAACCCTTACGGCACACAGAAGGTTCTACTTAGTGCTGCTTCATTCCTGACCTGACACGGTTCATAGATTCCTGTTGCGTAAGACCCAAACTTCAACGCCACTTATAAAGGGCAGCCTCACAAATAAACACCCGAGGCAAGATATCACCCCTGCTCTAGCGGATTGCAGGTACAGGGCTCCGCTACTCCCCCGGCTGTGCGACTCTACTTATTATACTATATAAAAGTAGACGTTGTCAATTTATATTGATAAAAGTTTCTTCATTATCTTACTCAAAATAATACCCTAAGCGCTCCAGTCTCCATATTTGGTTATCCTCTCCTGTAAACTGTTGCATTACTACCATGTTTTCACTTTTATCCCATGCAAGCACATACCACTCATTGAATCGAATGTAATACCCATCTTCTCCTGCTTGTTCCATTCTCCACTCCTGTGCCCCTGTTTTCTTCCATTCATATTGCTGAACTGCTCCATTTTGGCTAGGCTTCCCTTTTGGAACATCAAGAGCTTTTTTCGTACTTTCAAATACGAGATAGTACTTTCCATTTCGATAAGAAAGATTTATGTGTTGAAAGGATACAAGCTCGTCTACTGGCTGATTATTTTCCTCTTTTTCACTAACAATAATTTCCTTACCTGCCTCTCCAATAGCAAGCTTACTATCACTATATGGCATAATTACATATCTTCCATTGTCAATGGTTTGCTCTGGAAGATATACAAACGAGCGGATTTGACTTCTTTCATAAGTAACAGAAACAAATGAACAAACACCATATCCAATTGCAATACAGCCACAAACGAAAAATAAAATTTGGGCAACATACTGTATAATATCTACGGTCTGTCTTTTTTGTACGTTAGAACTTATTTTTTCTGCCACAATCAAATATCCTGCCACAGCATAGGGAATTAATAAAATAAAATAGGTAATGGTATATTGTCCTTTTGCTTCCCAAACAAGATGAAACAAAAATCCACCAATAAATAAAATGGGCAATACAAAAACCATTTTATCCCCTTTTTTCTTTCCAAAGAAAACCCACAACAATGCTCCAAAATACACAAGTGTTTGGATAACATCACAGACTTCAATCATTACCTTTTTCATTGTACCTGAAAACAAATCGGTAACAATAGATAACTGACCAGTATATCCTCGTATTTCATTAATCCAAAATCCCTGGAAACTTGGCTCAGACCATTGAGATTCTATTTTTCTTGTAAAAAAATCCATCATATAGCTTGGTGTTTCTTCAAATTTTTGCAAAGTCTCTTTGATACGTTCTTTCGCCTCACTACTTGCTATGTCTGTATCATATCCTCCCTTTTTGTAACTAGAAACGGTATATCCATTGTACCAACCAGGAGCACGACTTCCCTCTTGCAAACCCATAGCAACCCAAGAGATTTGTGGAATCCCTTGTGGTAACTTTTCACCAGTATAAACCTCTGCACTTGTCCTTAATAAAACGCTACTACATAGATAGCAAATCACTAAAAAAACTGCAAGAATAAATCCATTCCATTTCTTTTTTTCAATACTATCCCATACATACATAATCACAATGGCACACATGGCAATTAAATAATTGGATTTTACTAACGAAGCAACAATAATACAGGCAAATGTAACAGCCACAAAAGATAATTTCCTCTCCTTCATCCACTTCCACTGATACCAAATAGCACACAAGGATAAGGCATGTCCCAACACATTCCCATAGACAAATGTGACATACAATAAATATGGCAAATATAGTCCTGTAACAATCATTGCACCAAGCCCAATCATGTTCCTTTGAAACAGTTTCCTTGTTAACTTCCAAATGTAGTAAACAGATGACACAATTAATAATGCATTTCCTATCTGAATACTAATGGCTGCATAACTTCCAAATAGAAAACAAGGAATCATATATAACATAACGTGTCCGATTTGATGTGGATACTGATTTAAATAGCCTCCCACCTCCAAGGAAGAAAAATCTCTCTGTAAAAATTCGTTTGCAATTCGTAGCACAATTCCTTGGTCACCACCTGGTATTACTTGTCCTCCAAGTACAAGAAATAACGTAATTCCCATTACCACAATAAGAACTATATTTGCAATTTCACATTCCTTTTCCTTTATTCTCTTGACGATTTTTGTCATAAAAAAGCTAGATTTTAACCAAACCAATACCAAACAAAGAATGGCAATACTTACTATATGCTTTATTACCGTATCCCTAATATAATAAATTTTTTCTGAACCATCGTAGCTAATATAACTTGTATTTACAATACTAATTCCAAGCAAAAGCGCTATGATAATACCAAAAATGACGATTACAATTCCTTTTGCCCATTGATTAAATTTCACACCAATCTCCATAATTCACCCCTATTCTAATTTATTATAAGTGTTACCCTATCTTCCCATTATTATAAATTTTTTACACTTCAAGTAATTTGCAAACAGAAAGACAAATAGAGGGTAGCTTTTACCACCCTCTACTTTTATATTTATTGAAGCATTTTCTTTGCTACTTCACCAAGTGCATTACTCTTTTTTTCTGCATCTTCCATTGATGTACCTTTAATACCATAATATAATTTAATCTTTGGCTCTGTACCAGAAGGACGCACACATAACCAAGCATCATCGCTTAAATCATAATATAATACATTAGACTGTGGTAAACCAGTTTCTGTTACTTCACCTGTTTCCATATTTCTGATTGTATTTAACTTATAATCTCTTGCAGATAATACTTTATATTCACCAATTGTTTCTGGTGTGTTATTTCTTAATGTATCCATAATTTCTTGGATTTTTGCCAGTCCTTCAATTCCCTTTAATGTAATGGATTGAACACCATCTTTATAATATCCATAACGTTCATACATTGCAATCATAGCATCCCACAATGTCATATTTTTTGTTTTGTAGTATGCAGCAGCTTCACACAATGCCATACTTGCTACAATAGCATCTTTATCTCTTGCATAAGTACCAATTAAGCATCCATAACTTTCTTCAAATCCAAACAAATAAGTGCCTTTCCCACTTTGTTCAAATTCTAATATTTTTTGACCAATAAATTTAAATCCTGTTAATACTTCAATTAACTCAATTCCATAATACTTTGCAATTGCATCTGCTAAATTAGAGCTTACAATTGTTTTAATCAAAGCACCATCATTTGGAATTCCTTGTTTTTCTTTGATTTGGCTAATTTCATAATCAGCTAATAAACAACCTGACATATTACCAGTTAATGTAATATAATTTCCTGTCTTTGAATCTTTTACATATACACCTAAACGGTCTGCATCAGGGTCTGTTGCTAATATTAAATCAGCGTCTACCTCATTTGCTAACTTTAACGCAAGTTCAAATGCTTCCTCTGCTTCTGGGTTTGGATAACTAACTGTTGGAAATTCCCCATCTGGTAATTCTTGTTCTTTTACCACATATACATTTGTAAATCCTAATTCTTTTAAAATACGTCTTACTGGTAAGTTTCCTGTTCCATGAAGTGGTGTATAAACGATTTTAAGCTCACTACCTACTTGCTTAATGGCTTCTAAGTTTTTCACTTGTTTTTTTAACTCTTCCATATAAGCATCGTCAATTTCTGCGCCAATTATTTGATAAAGTCCCTTTGCAATGGCTTCGTCTTTATCCATTGTTTTTACTGTATTAAAATCAGTAATTTCTCTTACCTTTTCCATGATTCCCTTATCATGTGGTGGTGTGATTTGTGCGCCATCTTCCCAATATACCTTGTATCCATTGTATTCTGGAGGGTTGTGACTTGCTGTAATATTAATCCCAGCGATGCATCCTAACTTTCTTACGGCATAGGATAATTCTGGTGTTGGACGTAATGTATCAAAACGATATGCTTTAATTCCATTAGCTGCCAAACAAAGAGCCGCTTCTTGTGCAAACTCAGGTGACATTCTTCTTGAGTCAAATGCAATGGCAACACCTTTTTCTTGTCCACCTACCTGTAAAATATAATTGGCAAGCCCTTGTGTCGCCTTTCTTACTGTATAAATGTTCATTCTATTTAGACCAGCCCCAATAATACCTCTAAGACCAGCAGTACCAAATTCTAATTCTGCATAGAAACGTTCTTTTATTTCCTTTTCATCATCTTTAATTGCTTGTAATTCTTTTTTTGTTTCTTCATCAAAATAAGGATTTGTTAACCATTCTTCATATAATTTTTTAAAATCCATTGTATTTTCCCTCCATTTATCGTTTCTTTATATAAATGTGTTTTGACACATTATTTACTTAAATAACTTTTTTATTCTATTATCTACTTTAATGTAATTCTATTATAAACGAAAGTTTCAAAAAAGAAAATGCTTTATTGTTAAAATTTTAATTAATTATGTAGATTGAAAAATAGTTGCCAAGAACCTATTTTTTTCTTCGTCTTGACTTGTTGCCTTTACTAACTTTTCCATATTTCTTTGTGGAATCCAACACTTGTTATTATTATAATAGTAATTAATCTGCTTCCAATACTTTTCTGGATAGCAAAACAGTGCATAAAGTACCTTATACTCCTCATCTGAAATAGAAAGAACTTTGTTATACTGCTCTAACATTTCATTTCCAAGCTGTTCTTCCCATCTATTTTTTTCTAACACTTTTCTCATAAATTGATACAAGTCATATACTTGCACTTGCATAACACATTTACAAAAGTTTGTTACAGCTATACCTTCTTCTAACATTAAAATATTGTGTTGATTATAACTACCATGGCAAAAACACCCAGTTTCTTCTACTTTAGAAAGCATATTTTCATAACTTGATTGTTTTAATATTTCTGTTGCACGTATTGCTTGTTCGTACATATTGGAATAGGTAGTTAGCACACAGCGTTCAAATTCATTTTTCTTTTTCTTATCTCGAATATAATTTTTTGTTCTTTTTAGTTCTCGGTTATGCTTTTCAAACTCATATAATAGCGAAACATTTTTTTCAATTACCTTTGATTTATGCTGTACAAACGACTTACAACGCAAATGTTTATGTAATTTAGCAAGTAAAGATACCGCCAAATAAATGTCTTCCTTTTCCTCTAGATTACATTCTCGTCCATGGTACCAGTCTTTTACTACATAATTACTTGGTTCTTTATAATACTTACTTCCTTCACCAATATACCCAATAGAACAAAGCTCACCATCTTTATTTTTTATATAACTATCTACATACATTCCCTCTACTTCTCTTAAATAAGATAAGATTTCTTGTTCTATTTCTAAATGCCACATAGCTCCTTCATATTCTCGCACTAACTTTAAACCTTGGTTGGTTTCACATAGAAAAGCTCCCCTTCCTTTTTTTACCTTGTACACCTTTAAGTCATACTGTTCTAACAATTCTTTTTCTATATCATTCATTTCCCTTCCTCCATGTTCTTTTATTTTATTAAGTATTTTTTAATTTTTTACACCTCTTAACACTCTATCTTATGTGTTATACCTGTAAATTATCCCTGATTTTTCCACTTCTTCTCTCTTTTTTCCATAGTTTTTTTGCAAAATCTTCTAAAACTCTTTACAACATTTCTTTTTACATATATACTATGGGTTGTACTCTTTCGTAGGAACAAAAAGGCAAAGGAAGAGTTCTCTTTTTTACATAATATAAATAAAGGATGGTTAAAATATGTCATTATTAGAAGAATGGAGACAAGCTGCCTATAATTCAGCTACGTCACAAGAAGAATACGATGCATTTTGGAATAATTATTTCCTATTAGAAAAAGGAATTTACGAAAGTTTATTATCTGCAAAAAGAGCAGTAAAAGGAACAATTCCTTCTTTAGCAAAAAAGTATAAAGTAGATACTATGACTATGGTTGGTTTCTTAGATGGAATCAATGATAGTTTAAAAACTCCAAATCCAATTGAAACTATGGATGAAGAAACAGAACTTAGCTTAGCTTATGATAAGGAAAAGCTTTACTATAACATGGTAGAAGCTCGTGCAGAATGGTTATATACACTTCCACAATGGGATGATTTATTAACAGAAGAAAGAAGAAAAGAACTTTATAAGCAACAAAAATCTTCTACTACTATTGTAAAGGATAAGAAAATTGGTCGTAATGAACCTTGTCCATGTGGTAGTGGAAAGAAATATAAGTTCTGCTGTGGAAAGAACTAATCTATGTAAGTATTATAATTACAAATAAACAATGTTACATAACAAAAGACTGCAAATATTGACTTATCATATTTGTAGTTTTTTTTGTTATTAATATTTAGAAATGAGGTTATCATATGTCAAAAGACAATAATAAGAAAATTATGTGGTACAGCCTTGCATTGATGGCTTTCTCGGGAGTCTGGGGATTTGGTAATGTAATCAACGGATTTTCTGAATACAATGGATTACAAGCAATTGTAGCTTGGCTTATTATTTTTGCAATTTATTTTGTACCATACGCATTAATGGTTGGAGAATTAGGCTCTGCCTTTAAAAATCATGGTGGTGGTGTTAGTTCTTGGATTGGAGAAACCATAGGACCTAAGATTGCTTACTATGCTGGTTGGACGTATTGGGTAGTTCATATGCCATACCTTTCACAAAAGCCAAACAGTTTTATGATTGCATCTAGTTGGGCAATCTTCCAAGATAGTAGAATTAGTAATATGAATACAGTATTGTTACAAATTAGTTGTTTAATTATTTTTGCTATCGCTATGTATATTGCATCAAAGGGCTTAAATCCATTAAAGAAGTTATCTTCCTTAGCAGGAACTTCTATGTTTGTAATGTCTATGTTGTTTATCTTATTAATGCTAACAGCCCCAGCAATTACCGATGCTCCATTAAATAAAATTGACTGGTCTTTCAGTACTTTTATGCCTAAATTTAATGTTCCATTTTTTACAAGTGTTTCTATCTTAGTGTTTGCCGTTGGTGGTTGTGAAAAAATATCTCCATATGTAAACCAAATGAAAGACCCAGCAAAAGGATTTTCCAAAGGTATGATTGCACTAGCTATTATGGTTGCAATTACAGCAATACTAGGAACAATTTCATTAGGAATGATGTTTGATTCCAATAATATACCAAATGACTTAATGACAAATGGTGCATATTATGCATTCCAAAAATTAGGTGAATACTACAAGGTAGGAAATTTATTTGTCATTGCTTATGCGATTACAAATATGATTGGACAGTTTTCTGTACTTATCATTTCCATTGATGCTCCACTTCGTATGTTACTTGATAGTGGAGATAGAAGATTTATTCCAGAAAAGTTATTTGTACAAAATAAAAATGGTGCATATACCAATGGACATAAATTAATTTTTGTTATTGTTGCTATATTAATTATTGTTCCAGCGATGGGAATTGGAAGTGTTGATGAGCTTGTTCGATGGCTTGTAAAACTAAATGCAGTTTGTATGCCACTAAGATATTTATGGGTATTTGTTGCTTATATTGCTTTAAAGAAAGCAGGTAACAAATTCCAAAGAGAATATTATTTTGTTAAAAATAAAACCCTTGGGATTATCTTAGGAGTTTGGTGCTTTGCCTTTACAGCATTTGCTTGTATTGGTGGAATGTATTCCAAAGATACGTT
>CAJFOH010000004.1 GCA_904395845.1 uncultured Lachnospiraceae bacterium | reverse complement strand
TTTTCTGTATTATCTATTATTTCTATTTCACAATTATATAAAGATGCAATATATTCTACTAATTCAAATCCAAATCTTAACAGTCTACCTTTATATAAAACTACAACCTTTTCTACTTTGTTTTGTATAATCAATGAAATAAGTTCTTACATTTTCTATCTGTCTTTCAAGGTCATCTTTTTGTTTATGGCTTGAAACTCTACAATACCCAATAGTAAGTCGATTAAGATTTGGTTTCATATTCATCACTTGATTTAATTGTTCATGTGAATAATACCGGTACCCATTTGTAGAAGTATAATGTGTGTAGTTTCCCATTGGTATCCCAATTTTTCAAAGTTAGTGCTGACACTCCTAATATTTTTGAAAACTCATTGATAATATAATATTTACTCATATAGTAACTCATTTCAATATTATCCTACTATAATAATTATAAAAATCAAAAGTATTTTATAACTATTTATAAGTTTTATTTAACAGCTTGTCGCCCTCCATCTTTTTCTATTCTGACACATTATAGAAAAGTTTATATTCTCTGTCAAGGTTACCTAACAAGATAGGTTCTAATTTTCATTTGTTCTCCACTTGTTTGAATTTCAATAGCACCACCACTGCTTGTTGTTACATAGGGAATTTTTTCTTCCTCTAGCCGATTTATTAATTCTTTGCTTGGGTGCCTGTATGGATTGTTTCTTCCACAACTAATAATTGCGTACTTTGGTTGTATTTCCTGCAAAAATTCTTCCCCCGTAGAATGTTTAGAGCCATGATGAGCTACTTTTAAAACAGTAATTGGCTTATGTATTACACTAAGATTTCCTTCTTCTTCCATACTAATATCTCCAGTAAATAGCATAGAAAATTTTTTATATTCTAATTCCAGCACAACAGAATAATCGTTGGTGTTATCAAAATAACTTTCTTTTTCTGGGTGTAGGCAAGTAAGGGTAAGCTCTCCCATAGTGATTACATCTCCTTTTTTAATATATGCTACTGGTATCTGATTTCTTTCACAAAGAGAGAGAATTTCTTCTAGTCCACTTGACTCGCATTGTATTTTTGGTAGCATTACCGTTCCTATGGTTATTTGTGGATATAATTTTTTCATTAACTCCAACACTCCACTAATATGGTCTTCATCAGTATGACTAATAATCATATATTCTATATGTGATACACCTTTTGCTAACAAATACGGCTCAATTCGATACTCTCCTACCTTATCAACAGTACTACTTCCTCCATCGATTAGTATATGTTCTCCCAACCTAGTTTCAATATGAATACTTTCTCCTTGCCCTACATCTAACATAGTAACTGTTAAATTTTTATTTGGAACTTTTACTAATGTTAGTAATATTGCAGTATTTAAAAGAAAAAATACCACTGTTTTTTTGAAAGGCATATGAATTCTTTTTTCCTTTTTCTTTTTCTCCACCTCCACTGATACTAAATATATGAATCCTAGTAGCAAAAGATAATATAATAGTATTTGCCAAATGGTAGGTTTTCCTATGACCCATTTTCCTCCTAACTGTTTGATACAAATTTTCCCCATCTCCTCTATTAACCACAATACATAATGACCAATTCCAGAAAAAAATATTCCAATGGGAGTACAAATCAAACCAAATCCTCCTGCCATTGCTGCAGAAAATAGCAAAAATACAACAAGAGGTACTACAAATAAATTAACGCCAATGGAATACCAACTATATGTATAATAAAACCATGCAAGAATAGGTAAAGTAATTACTTGCACCGAAATTCCTCCACATAAGGATAGGATTAGTGGATGTTTTTTTCCATACCACTTTTTTAACACAGGATATATAAGTCCAAGTCCTACAATGGCTAGAAATGATAGTAGAAAACCACATTGGAATATCATACGTGGATAGGAAATTAAAATCTCTATACAAGCAAGTCCTAAATTGTTTAACATATCAGAGCATCTTCCTATTGCATTTGCTACAAGTATGCATAAAAACATAACGACTGCCCGTCTTGTTGACACTCCCATTCCTGTCATAGAGCCATACATTACAATAACAACTGCCGATACTACCCCTGATATTACATACGAACCAAATAACTTTCTTGTCACATAATAAATTCCCATTCCAATACAAGAAATATGCATTCCAGAAATAGATAAAATATGTACAATTCCACAAATGTCATAAATCATATTTATTTCTTCCCCAATACAACTTCTATCTCCTAAAAAAATCCCCTTATAAATTCCACCATCACTTTCATCTGCTACTTTATCAATTCCCTTAGAAAATAAATTTTTCAATTGTAATATGCCCTGCCCTAGTATCTCTACCCTATGGTCTATCACAATCAATTCATTTGCTGTAATACCCACCTCAATATTAAGAGCCATATAATACTCTTTCATATGAAATTGTCCTAGATTGGTTGGGGTTTCAAATGGAAATACACTCCCTTTTACTAAAATCACATTTCCTATTTGAATATTATACTGCTGACTACAATAGACAAGTGCTTCTTTTAACTCCCACTTGTTTCCCTCATCAGTTACAATAACCTTATCTATTGTAATTACTTGTTTTTCTCCATAAGAAATATTCTTGACTACCCCGTATGCTTCTATATCTTTGCTCTCTTTTAGATTTTCTGCAAAGAAACTAGTATTTGTGCCTATACTCATACAATATGTACCAGCAAGAAAAAAAAGAGGTAATAAAAGTATTTCTACTTTTATTCCTCTTTTTCTCATTTTCTTTGTTTGAGTGAAACTAATAGAAGTAATACCAATGACTTCTATCAAAATAAACCCAAGAATACACATTTGTATTGAATATATGCTTAATAACTCTCCAAGTACAAAAGCAATCGCTCCTACAAACATTATTCTTTTAATTTTTCTCTCCTCCTACATAATCTAGATTTCTATCTAGTGGCTTTTCTAGTGATATACTATCTTTAAACTTTATATTACTAGCACCATTGATTAAAATTTGAACTTTTCTAATATTTGGTAATTCTGATAATGAATTTACAACAGAATAAATAGGAATATAATCCTTTATTTGCAATGTTTCTGTTAAAAAGGTATCATCAAAGTTAACGTAACAAATATTGTCTTTAACTGTAACACTTATGACTTTTAAATTCTTAGGAAGTGTTGGATAATATCCTTCTTTTTCTGGTCCTTTTATTAATTCCTCTAATAAGTATTTTTCAATGGAGAAATCACTGGCATAAGTAACTGGAGTTTCATACTTTAGTAACTGATCCCCAGTTTCATTAGTATAATAAAAGGCTAGCTGGGTAAACTCAATTGCATTAATATCTCTTGCTATAATATCTACAAAATCACTGTCTACCATTTTTCCTACTAGATTTCCTGTTGAATCCATAAGAGGTTGATCGGCAACTTCAAATATAACACCCTCAATAGTTGCAACTTGTGATATTGTTTTTACAATAGCAGCTCGACATAGCACTTCCAATGTTTTATCGATTTGTTGATAAAAGGTGTTAAAGTTAAAATAGGCAATATTATTTTCTACTCGGTAATTTATGAGTGATACTCCCTTTGGAATTGGACACATTGCATCTTCTGGCTGTTTATTTAGTGCATCCATTAATTCTCCAATTAACGACTCCCTATCTGTTTCTTTCGTATAATAAAAATGCTCTACTAATTGATTTCCTGCCTGATTAACATAATAAACTTTATATTCTGTACCATCTTTTTTATTCTCTTTTTGAAACATACAACCTGTAACTTGACTTATGATTACAAGAATACAAAGCATTGTTATTTTTATCTTTTTATTCATAGTTATTCATGTGCATCCTTTCTTATTGCTACCTTGATACAAAATATCACCACATTACTACTATTATGTTTCTGACTCATTCTTTCTATTTATGGCAAATATTTTAACGGTATTCTTACTGTAAATGTACTTCCCTCGCCAATCTGGCTACTTACTCGTATGGCACCATGATGTAAAATAATAACACTTTTTGTAATTGCAAGTCCTAATCCAGTTCCACCTGTTTCTCTTGATCTTGCCTTATCTACACGATAGAAGCGTTCAAATACTTGTTCTTGTGCATCTTCTGGAATTCCTACCCCTGAATCACTAACAATTAAATAAAAATACTTATGATCGGCATCTAAAGATACTTTCACCCAACCATTGTCTTTGTTATACTTAATAGCATTTTCAATTAAATTTGTAAGAGCTAAGCTAAATTTTGTCTTATCAACATCAGCAATTACAGGGCGAAAACTTTCAAAAATCACTTCAATATTTCTCTCTCTTGCAATAGGTCTTAATCGTTTTAAAATCATTTCAATTAAATCATTAATAGAATTTTCTACTACATTCATCTCTGTTGCAGTTTTATCTAACTTTACTAAGGATAACAAATCATTAATAATCGTTGTTTCTCGATCAATTTCCTCTGATATATCGGTCATAAACTCTCGATAGATTTCTACTGGCACATCTTCTTGGGATAACAGAGAATCAGCGAGAACACGAATGGAGGTAATCGGTGTCTTTAACTCGTGAGATACGTTAGAAACAAACTCCTGTCTTGATTGATCCAATAATTTTAACTGTTTTAATACCCCATTAAAAGAATCGGTTATTTGTTGTAATTCTGTAAAGGAACTTTGCTCTAATTGTGCATTTAAGTTTCCATCTTTAATTTTGTCTATGGATTTTTTTACTTTTTTTAATGGACGACTAAAATATATTCCTATCTGATATGCAATTGTTGCCACAATAATTATAATGACAAAGTCTAAAATTACAAATCGTTCCCTTATTCCCTCTCCTAATTCTAATACACTTGTAGTTGGTACTGTCATTACAATCACTCCGATGCTATTTTTTTCGGAGTCATTCATAATAGGAATGGTTAATTCAAAGAAACGTTTGCTTTCATCATAGTATATTACTGTTTCTTTTTTTCCTTGAAAACTGGAAAATACTTGACTTGAAATACTATACTTGTTTAAATCAATTAAATATGTATCATATACTACCTTAAATGAGCTATTAACAACAATGACTCTACCATTATATAAATCGCCAATTTGTTCAATTTCTGCTATGTTTTTTTCTGTTAATCCATCTTCAACTGTAACATTATTTCCTAATTGGTTTGCTAATATGCCTCCTGCATATTTTAAATCCATCTCCATCTTTTTCATCATTTCCGTTTCATAAGAACTAGATAGGACTGACTTCATTATCATAAGTGGCACTAAACCTATTAGAATAGAAATACAAACAATTTGAAAATGAATACTTTTACCTATTTTTTTTATCTTTTTAACCTTTGAAATAATAACCAACGCCCCATTTCGTATGAACATATTTTGGCTCACTTGGATTGGATTCAATCTTTTCTCTTAGCCTTCGAATGTGAACATCAACGGTACGAACATCTCCTGGATATTCATATCCCCAAACAATATTTAAAAGATTTTCCCTACTATATACTTTGTTTGGGTTTAATGCCAAGTGTTCTAGTAGATCAAATTCCTTTACTGTAATGTTAATTTCTTTTCCATTAATAAATACACGTCTACCTTCACAATCTAATTTTAAATCACCAACTTCAATGATTTTTTTATTTTCTTCTACTTTGTCTTTTTTATTGGAACTACGTCGCATAATTGCTTTAATTCTAGCCTTTACTTCTAAAATATTAAATGGCTTTGTTATATAATCATCTGCACCATATTCCAATCCTAAAATTTTATCCATATCGTCCCCTTTTGCTGTTAGCATAATAATTGGAACATCGGAAAACTCTCGTATTTGTTGGCATACTTCAAATCCATTTAACTTTGGAAGCATAATATCTAATAAAATCACATCATATTTATTATTTTTTGCCATAGCAACTGCTTCTTCTCCATCGTATGCACAGTCTACTTCCATATTATCTTGTAATAAACTAAAACGTATTCCTTTTACAATTATCTTTTCATCATCGACTACTAATGCTCTAGCCATACTCTTTCCTACTCCTTATCTGTTATACTTGAATGAAATCTTTTATTTTATTAAAAGCAGCTTCCTTAATTCCAGAAATCTTCATAATATCAGAAATTGTTTCAAATGGTCCATGCTCATTACGATAATCAATAATAGCTTGTGCTTTCGCATCACCAATTCCAGATAACTGTTTTAATTGCTCCAAAGACGCCGTATTAATGTTTATTTTTTCATCTTGACTATGGCTTTCATTGGAAAATTCCTGATTATAAGTATCATTTCCTTGACCACTTGCCACTTCTTCTTTGGAATAAACAATTACTTGCATTCCATCAGTTAATACACTTGCCATATTCAAACCTTCTTGAACACCTTCTTGCGTCATTCCACCTGCTGCTTCAATTGCCTCATATACTCTAGCACCAGCATTTAGGCGATACACACCAGGAGTAACAACTTCTCCACATACATGCACAAAAATCTCACTTTCTATTGTTTCATCACTGGTTATCATTGTAGCATCTTCCCCATGATTTGATTGTAGAGAAGCATCTTCTAGCCCTTGGCTAAGTTCTTCTTGTTCCACTTCTGTCTGATATTTTGTTATTTCTGTTTCTTCTACCATATCTAAGTTACTCCACTCTTTGTTTGATTCATATTCAAAGCTATATAACACACCTGTTATTCCAATGAGTACACTTATTATAATACATTTCATCCATTTTTCTTTGCGTATGTTCATACTAACCTCTTTCCATACGCATCATGCCTAATACATCTATTGTACTCAATGAAGAAAGAAAACTCAAGTTCTTTTTTTGCTACTTACTCCCATTTAAATATTATAATCCCTCCAATTGCAAGTGCCATTCCTATTAGCTTTTTCCAATCAAATCCTACTTTTTCTACTCCAAATAATCCAAATAGCTCAATGAAATAAGCAACTAATAGCTGAGCAGTAACAATAATCATAACTGCTTTTGCAGGTCCTAAACTTCCCATACTTTTTATTACTGTAAATGTAATAAATGCTCCTATTACTCCTCCTAATAACATATATTTGTTTTCTACATGAAATAGTGCTCCTATGGACTCCCTACCTGTTACAAACCAAGCTGCCACACAAGTAATAAATGCTAATAAATGAACAAATCCTGATGCTACCCAAATACTACTTTGTTTGGTAACCTCTGTATTAAATACCCCTTGCAAACTCATTAATGTTCCTGATAATAAAGCTAATAAAATTCCTAACATACAAACCTCCTACTATGGATTTATTTGTTGTTATTATGTCCATAGGAAAGTGTTTTATACCAACTGATTTTATATCATCTCCATCAATGATATTTTCCATTTTTATAAAATACTTTTTTGTATTTTCATAAAATGCTATCTGCATTTTTATACATAATTATTTTATATAATCTTATTTTTATGCAATTATTTTTTATTTTATCTTGATTTTTATGAATAAATATTGTATATTAATTCATAAGTAAATTTTTCTATTTACCAATCAAATAAAAAGGAGAGTATTGACTTATGAAAGAAAAAGTAATTTTAGCTTATTCAGGTGGGCTTGACACCACTGCAATTATTCCTTGGTTAAAGGAAAACTATGACTATGATGTAATTTGTTGCTGTATTGATGTGGGGCAAGGACAAGAATTAGATGGTTTAGAGGAACGTGCCAAATTATCTGGTGCAGAAAAATTATATATTTTAGATGTAGTTGATGAATTTTGTGATGAATATGTTGTTCCTTGTATTCAAGCAAATGCTACTTATGAAAACAATTATTTGCTAGGAACTTCAATGGCTCGCCCATTAATTGCAAAAAAATTAGTAGAAATTGCAAAAAAAGAAGGGGCTGTTGCCATTTGCCATGGAGCTACTGGAAAAGGAAACGATCAGGTACGTTTTGAACTTGGTATTAAAGCCCTTGCTCCTGAGCTTTCTATTATTGCACCTTGGCGTTGTAGCGATACATGGAACATGAATTCTCGTGAGGAAGAAATTGAATATTGTAAGGCACATGGCATTGATTTACCATTTTCTGCTGATAGTAGTTACAGTCGTGACCGTAACTTATGGCATATTAGCCATGAAGGTTTAGAATTAGAAGATCCAGCACAAGCACCTAATTATGACCATTTGCTCGTACTTAGTGTTTCTCCTAAAAAAGCACCTGAACAAAGTGAAACAATTTCTTTAACCTTTGAAAAAGGTGTTCCAGTTGCCTTAAATGGAGAACAACTAAAAGTATCTGAAATTCTAACGAACCTAAATGAAATTGGCGGAAAACATGGCATTGGAATTGTTGACATTGTAGAAAATCGTGTAGTTGGAATGAAATCTCGTGGTGTTTATGAAACTCCAGGTGGAACTATTTTAATGGAGGCTCACAAACAACTAGAGGAATTAATTTTAGACCGAGATACTATGGCATTTAAAAAAGTAACTGACAGTAAGTTTGCAGATGTGGTATATGAAGGAAAGTGGTTTACTCCATTATTTGATGCACTACATGCATTTACTGTTTCTACACAAACTTATGTAACAGGAGAGGTTACATTAGAATTGTATAAAGGAAATATTATAAAGCAAGGAACAACTTCTCCTTATAGTTTATACAATGAAAGCATTGCTTCTTTTACTACTGGTGATTTATATGATCATCACGATGCAGAAGGCTTTATAAACTTATTTGGACTATCCTTAAAAGTGCGTGCAATGAAATTAGAAGAATTAGAAAAAAATAATAAGTAGAACAAAAACTACTCTCTATATGTTATCTTTCATTAGAGAGTAGTTAATATTTTTATTTTATAATATCCACTATTTGATGTTTGGATTTTCTTTCATATACTGTCCTACATCATCTTTTAACTGTTCCCACGCATCTGGGTGGTCAACATAGTACTTTGGACAAATTTTACCTGTAACGTCATAGTGACGAATTACATTATCATTTGTTAATTCTAATTGTTCACAAAGCCAAGCAGTTAATTTTATTAATGACTTGTAAGTTTTTTCATTAAATTTACCATCTTCTCCTGGGTGACATACCTCAATGGATATGGTATCAAAATTTCTATGATTTGTGGCATAAGACTTTTCATTTAAAGGAATACACTGAATAATCTCTCCATTGAGTCCAATAACAAAATGAGAGCTTGCAGAACGATCCTTTGTAGTTGCAAGACTTGCAAAATAATCTCGATTTTGTTGTGCAGTTGTTCCAGGGTTTCCTACATAATGAATGGCAATGTCGTTAACCTTTTCAATAGCTATGGCTGGTCTTGAAAACTCATTGATTGGCAATAGTTGCTCATCAATCCAAGATGGTGTTTGAATACTTGCAAGATCAACTTGTCCTTCCTCTAACTCCTCGCCAGTAGACTCCTCTGGTGATGCACTGCTTGTTTGAAGAATGTAAACTGGAGTATTCTCCCCCTTATTATTCGACGAAGAATTATGAGTCGCTATTCCATATATAATAAAAATAAGAGCAACGCAAATACCAATGCTAATCATTCGCTTCATCTTTTGCTTTTTTTTCGCTTGTTGTATTTGATACATCTTTTTTAAATGTTTTCTTGCATTCATATCTCCTAATCTTGCCTGCTCTTTTAACTGTTCAATTGAATTGTATGTTTTCATACAAACATATATCCTCCTTCATAAATTATGCTAAATATTTTTATGTGAATAATTTTTTGATTTACATTTATATATGGCTATACTACAATAGAAATCAGTGTAGGTAAAGTAAAATTTTATTTTTTTAATAATTTTTTAAAAAAATAAATAACATTTATCACTCATTATAGGTTATAGTATAATTAACCATATAATTAAGAAACTATTTATAAGGAAAGGATATGCTATCAATGAATCATAAAACTATAAAATTTCAAGCGTTTTGTAATTATGAAACTATCTCCTATGTTATATGTGGAGTATTAACTACTTTAGTGAATTGGGGGGTATTTCGTCTTTGTCGTGATGCCTCATTTGGAACTTTTTTTTCAACAGTAGCTGCATGGATATTAGCAGTTATTTTTGCCTTTTTTACTAATAAAATATTTGTATTTAAAAGTAAAACCTTTCATCTAAGTACTATAACGAAAGAAATGATTCCATTTTTTATTTGTCGTTTATTATCTGGTATCTTTGATGTTATTTTTATGATTGGCGCAGTGGATTTCTTAGGTATCAATGACAATCTTTCTAAACTTATTTCTAATTTCTTTGTTATGGTTGCAAATTATTTTGCAAGTAAATTACTTATATTTAATACAAAAAAGAATAAGACAAATGAAATACCAAATTGTGAAACCAAAAACAATAATTCCAATTACGAGATAGAACGAATGGAGGTAGAATCTTATGAAGGATAATGTGAAAAAAAAGGGGATAAAACGAAAGGAATTATCCATACACTTTTCCACCTTGTTCCCTTATGCTTGTGCGTTTCTAATTCCTATCTTTATTATGTTAGGGGTTTTTATGGAACGAGGAATTTTTCCATTCGGAGAACAAAGTTTTTTAAGGACTGATTTGTATCACCAATATGCACCTTTTTTTCAGTCATTAAAGGAAAAGTTTGAAACTGGAGGAAGTTTATTTTATTCTTGGGATATTGGTCTTGGGACAAATTATTCTGCGTTACTGGCATATTATCTAGCTAGTCCTATGAACTGGCTATTATACTTATGTCCTGCTGACTATGTGATTGAATTTATTACTTATTTTATCGTATTTAAAATTGCACTTAGTAGTGTTACTTTTACTTATTATATGAATAAGCATATGGAAATGCAAAATAAATTATCACAATCTACATCTTCTTTATCCTCTACCATAATTCCTGCCTTTTTTGGAATTTTCTATGGATTATCTGGGTATATGGCTGCATATAGTTGGAATATTATGTGGTTGGATTGTATTTTACTGTTTCCATTAATTATTTTAGGAATTGAAAAATTAATCAAACAGGATAAATGCCTATTATATTGTATTACACTAGCACTATCTATTTTATCAAACTACTACATTTCAATTATGATTTGTATGTTTTTAGTTGTTTACTTTTTATTACAACTGATTTTACTTCCAGCCAAAGTGAAAAAAACATTTACCTTTGATAATGGGGATAGTATTGAAATGGTTGTAAAAACAAAGTATGTTAAAAAACTGTTTCACTTTGCTATGTATTCCCTATTAGCTGGTGGACTTGCAGCTATTGTTTTACTTCCTGAGGTATATGCATTACAAATGACAGCCTCTAGTGATTTTTCATTTCCAAAAACTATTACTTCTTATTTTTCTATGTTTGATATGATTGCTCGACATTTAGTCGCTGTTGATACTCATATTGGACTAGACCACTGGCCTAATATTTATTGTGGAGTTGGTATTTTATTCCTACTTCCACTTTATGTATTGAATAAGAAAATAAACTACAAAGAAAAAATTATATATTTTTTCCTTTTAGTGTTTTTCTATTTAGGATTTAGTTTAAATATTTTAAACTTTATTTGGCATGGACTTCACTATCCAAATTCATTGCCTGCAAGACAATCTTTCATTTATATATTTATTATTCTTGTTATGGCTTACAAAGGACTTATTGGTCTAAAAGAAAGAAGTATCAAACAATTAACAGCTAGTATTTGGATTGCCGTTGGATTTATTATTATTGCTGAGCATATTATTACGGAAGATTTTTTCCACTGGTATAGCTTTTATTTAAGTCTTTTATTTGTTTGCTTATATGGACTATTTGCATACCTATTCCGTAGAAAAAAATTACCTTCTGATATTGTATGTATTATTATCTTTTCTCTTATTGCTATTGAGTCAGCAATTAATACAAGTGAAACAAGTGTTACAACTGTCAATCGTACTTCTTACAAACAATACGATACTGCAATCTCTTCTTTACTAGAACAAGTGGAGCAAATAGAAGGAAATAATTTTTATCGTGTAGAAAAATTTGACCGTAGAACAAAAAATGATGGTGCTTGGTATAAATTCCATTCTGCCTCTGTATTTTCATCTACTGCCAATGCAAATATTACTGATTTTTATAAAAAATTAGGACTAGAAGGTTCTACTAACGCATATAGCATGAATGGTTCTACTTTGTTTACCGATTCCTTATTTAACATTAAATATATGTTATCTTCCAAAGAGCTTCACAATGGAGAGTTGCAACAATTACAAACAGTAGAAGATGGTGTATTTTTATACAATAATCCTTATGCACTATCTCTTGGATTTGTCACCGATTCTAACTTAGATATTAACTGGAATGGAACATGGATAAATCCTATTGATAATCAAAATGATTTTATAAAGCAGGCAACTGGTATTTCTAATACCTTTGAGTCTATCGCCTCTTTAACTACTGATAATCACATTACTACCATTACTGTTGAAGAAGATGGATATATTTATGGCTATGTAAATAATACAGGAAGTAAAAAAGTAAAAAAAGTGACTGCTTCTTGTGGTGATTTTACAGAAACCTATGACAATATTGATCGTGGGTATTTATTAAATCTAGGATATCGTGAAGCTGGAGATGTGATTACAATTACTGCTTCCTCTGATACTGATTTAGAGGCTATTTTAAATGTAAGTGCTTATCGTTTAAATGAAGAACGCTATGTAGATGCTATGAAGGAGCTTGGAAAATATCCTATGGTTATTGATAGCTATACAGATACTTCAATTAACGCTCACTTTACTGCACCTGATACTGCTCTTTTGGTTACTACCATTCCATATGAAGATGGTTGGACTATCACCTTAGACGGAAAGAAGGTTGAGCCAGAGACATTTGAAAATACATTTATTAGTTTATTAGTTACCGAAGGAAGTCATACAATTTCCTTTACCTATACTCCTAGTGGCTTTTCACTAGGTACTATGGTTACAGGTGGTAGCTTGATTGCTCTTATCCTTCTTCTTTTCGTAACAAACAAATGGAATCAATTTCAAGTAAAGAAAGAAGAAGAAAAAGTATATGAACTATACTATGAACAAGAAAATAAATCTTCTTCAAAAGAAAAACTTAATCTTAATAAAGCAGAACTTGACGAGGACTTTGAGCAAATTTCTATACCAAAAGAGGCAGTTATGGATTCTATGACTACTATGAATTCTATGGATTCTATGAATACTATGGATTCTATGAATACTATGGATTCTATGAATACTATGGAGAAAGAAGAACAGGAAGATTAATTTCCTGTCCTTCCTCATTCATGATTGTTATTTATAAATTTTATAAAGATTTTTTTGAATGATTTTTTATTTATTATTATTTTATTGAACGATTAGGAGGAATTATTTATGAAATTATGGGGAGGTCGCTTCACAAAACAGACCAATCAACTTGTACACAATTTTAATGCGTCACTTTCTTTCGACCAAAAATTTTATTATCAGGACATTGAAGGAAGTATTGCCCACGTTACTATGTTAGCAAAGCAGGGGATTCTAAATGAAGAAGAAAAAGTAGCCATTATTGATGGACTTATTTCTATTCGCAATGATATTGAAAATGGTACTCTCCTTTTTGACGAAGCAAGCGAAGATATTCATAGCTTTGTGGAATCAAACTTAATTGGGCGCATTGGAGAAGCTGGAAAAAAACTACATACTGGTAGAAGTAGAAATGACCAAGTAGCTCTTGATATGAAACTTTATACGAGAGATGAACTAAAGGAAATAGATGAACTGTTAAAACAATTACTACATACCCTATTTCATGTAATGGAGGCAAACTTAGAAACTTATATGCCTGGGTTTACCCATTTACAAAAGGCTCAACCTACTACTCTTGCTCACCATTTTGGAGCTTATTTTGAAATGTTTAAACGTGACCATGAACGTTTACAAGATATTCTAAAACGTTTAAATTACTGTCCTCTCGGTAGTGGAGCATTTGCTGGAACTACTTATCCTTTGGATCGAGAGCTTACCGCTTCTCTTTTAGGATTTACTGGACCTACATTAAATAGCATGGATTCTGTTTCAGATAGAGATTATCTAATTGAAACATTAAGTGCATTATCTACAATTATGATGCATTTAAGCCGTTTTTGTGAAGAAATCATCATTTGGAATAGCAATGAATATCAATTCATTGAATTAGATGACTCTTATAGTACAGGAAGTAGCATTATGCCACAAAAGAAAAATCCAGATATTGCCGAGTTAATTCGTGGAAAAACTGGACGTGTCTATGGTTCCTTGGTTTCTCTACTTACAACTATGAAATCACTTCCTCTTGCTTATAATAAAGATATGCAAGAAGATAAGGAAGTAACATTTGATGCGTTTGATACTGTAAAAGGTTGCCTATCTTTGTTTGAAGGTATGATTTCTTCTATGAAGTTCAATACAACGATAATGGAACAAAGTGCAAAAAATGGTTTTACAAATGCTACCGATGCAGCAGACTATTTAGTAAATCATGGTGTTCCTTTTCGAGATGCTCATGGCATTGTAGGACAACTTGTACTCTATTGTATTGAAAAAAATATTGCTCTTGATGATATGTCCTTAGAAGAATTTCAGGCTATTAGTCCTGTATTTCAAGAAGATATTTATGAATCAATTTCAATCAAAACATGTGTAGAAAAACGTCTTACTATTGGTGCTCCTGGAAAGGAAGCAATGAAACAGGTACTTGCTATATACAAAGAGTATCTATATAATGAACAATAATAGAATCATAAATGAGTACAAAGATTTCTTGATAGAAGTTCTATTTTGAGTCTTTGTACTTTTCTTTTTTTGTCATGTCACAATCTTTTCCAAATATATTTTTTGTGCTATAATAAGTGTAAAATACTATATAGATTGGAGATGTTTTATGTCTTGTTCTCATGATTTCAATCATTTGCCACACAACCATGGCAATACTAATATAGACCCACTATTTACTTCTCTACCTTCCATTCAAGATTGTAGCAAAATGGCAGATACATTTAAACTTCTAAGTGACGGTAGTAGACTTCGTATTTTATCCCTACTCTGCCACAGAGAAGAATGTGTTCAAAATATTGCATATGCGGTAGATATGAGTGCTCCTGCCATTTCTCATCACTTAAAATTTTTAAAACAATCTGGATTAATTATGAGTCGTAGAGTTGGAAAAGAAGTATGGTATAAATTAAGTGATACAAAAGAAGCCTTACTTGTCCATCAAATGATTGATGATATTTTTAAAATAAAATGTTCCAATGAATCATAAACAAAGGAGGATACTTATATGTTACCAAACGACCCATTTATGCTATTAAGCTATATTAATACTCAATTAAGAGATTTTTACCCTAGCCTTGATGAATTTTGCAAGTCTAACAATATTAGTCAAGAAGAGATTGAAACAAAATTGAAAACTATTGATTACTATTATGATGCAGAAAAAAATAAATTCGTATAACACTTGATAAAGGAAAGGTACGCCTTATATGAATGAATCACAGAAAAATCCAACAAAACAATATTATGAAAATCTTGCAAAAACTATAATAAAGAACTTAGAAAAACGTCAAATGGAAGGATATTATTGTGAAACTACTAAGGAAGCTATTGATAAGCTACTTTCTCTTATGCCACCATCTTCTACTATTGGGTTT
>CAJFOH010000003.1 GCA_904395845.1 uncultured Lachnospiraceae bacterium | reverse complement strand
TGGTTGGTCGTATCACTCAAAGTTTGGATAGGATTCATACTGCTACTTATGTAGGTAAAGGAAAGTTAGAAGAAATTAAGTGTTTGGCAATGGAGTTAAATGCTACTGGAATTGTTTGTGACGATGAATTAACGCCGGCACAGCTTCGTAATTTAGAAGATGAGCTAGGGATGAAAATTATGGATAGAACCTTGGTTATTTTAGATATTTTTGCAAGTAGAGCAAGTACTAGCGAAGGGAAAATTCAAGTAGAATTGGCACAACTTCGTTATCAAGCCACACGATTGGTAGGGCTTAGAAATTCACTTTCTAGGCTAGGTGGTGGAATTGGTACAAGAGGTCCAGGGGAAAAGAAATTAGAAATGGATAGGCGTATCATTCATCAAAGAATTGGACAATTAAAGGCAGAGCTAGAGCAAGTAAAAAAACATCGAGAGCTTGCAAGACAAAAACGAGAAAAAAGTCATACTACCGTTGTAGCAATTGTAGGATATACCAATGCAGGAAAGTCTACCTTATTAAATACATTAACAAAAGCAGAGGTATTAGAAGAAGATAAGTTATTTGCAACTTTAGACCCAACCACTCGTACCTTTGAACTAGAAAGTGGAGAGCATGTATTACTTACCGATACTGTTGGATTTATTCGTAAGTTACCACACCATTTAATTGAAGCGTTTCGTAGTACACTAGAAGAAGCAAAATATGCAGACATTATTCTTCATGTGGTAGATGCGTCTAGTCCTATGATGGAAACTCATATGCATGTAGTGTATGAAACATTAAGGGAATTAGGAGTAGAAGGGAAAACAATGATTACATTGTTTAATAAGGTAGATAAATTAGAGGAAATACCAATTCTTCGAGATTTTAAATCTGATTATCGACTAAATATTTCAGCTAAGACAGGTGTTGGATTACATGATTTATCCAATTTATTAGAAGAAATATTGCGAAATCAAAAAGTATATGTGGATAAAACATTTGGGTATCATGAGGCAGGAAAAATACAAATAATACGAACATACGGACAAGTATTAGAAGAAGAATATACAGAAGATGGTATAAAAGTAAAAGGATATGTACCAGCCGAAATGTACACAAAAATTTTATAGAAATATACTTATTATAAAAGGTTAAACATAGAAAAAAGGTATAGTAACAAGATAGAATGGGAAAATAAAAGCCTTGAAAAGCTCTAATAATACGAAATGGAAACGTAGTAGAAGAGAAAGGGCTTTTATTTTTATGAACAAAATCATTTCGTGGGGAATAGAAAAGGATGTGGAGAAACAGTTGAGTTTTTTCTATATTCTTCGTATAATAACAGAGTAATGAAACGATAGTATTCGTAAATGAATGGTGCAACATACATATTAATTTATATTAGATATTTTAATGGTAGAAAGGAATTATATATGAGTAACAATAATTTGGAAATTACATATAAAGAGTTAATGGAATTAGATAAAAGTGAGTATCAACTTATTGATATGAGAAGTAAATCTGCTCTAAGTTATGGAACCATACCACAATCCATTCATATTCCAGAACAGGAAATTTATCATAGAGTCAAAGAGGTTGCAAATGGAAAAAAAGTAGTTTTGTATTGTGGACGTGGAATTATAAGTGGAGAGTTTGCAGAAAATCTAAGAGAGCAGGGAATAGAGGCTTATAGCTTACAAGGAGGATATGCCACTTGGCTTCTTTCTAGTATGAAAGAACAAGAGGAAGAAGAAAAGGAAAAGCAAAAAAAGGGGGAAAAAGAAAAAACAAGGGCAGAAGAAATTGAATATAGTATTCGAAAAAAGTTCCATAAACAGATTTTCTCTAAGTTTGCAAAAGCAGTAAAAGAGTATGAGTTAGTAAAAGAGAATGACAAAATTGCAGTTTGTATTTCTGGCGGAAAAGACTCTATGCTAATGGCAAAATTATTTCAAGAATTAAAAAAGCATAATAAAGTGCAATTTGAAGTAGAGTTTCTCGTTATGGACCCTGGATACAGCAAAGAAAATCGTCAAGTGATAGAAAATAATGCAAAAATGATGAATATTCCAATTACCATTTTTGAGTCTAATATTTTCGACTCTGTATATGAAATTGAAAAATCACCTTGTTATTTGTGTGCAAGAATGAGGAGAGGACATTTGTACCATAAAGCAAAAGAGCTTGGTTGCAACAAAATAGCATTAGGACATCATTATGATGATGTTATTGAAACAATTTTAATGGGTATGTTATATGGGGGACAAGTACAAACAATGATGCCAAAACTTCATAGCACTAACTTTGAGGGAATGGAGTTAATTCGTCCTATGTATCTGATTCGAGAAGATGACATTAAGCATTGGAGAGATTATAATAACTTATATTTTATCCAATGTGCTTGTCGTTTTACTGATACATGTACCACTTGTGCGCCAGATAGTAGAAGTGTATCCAAACGTTTGGAAATTAAAAATTTAATTGCCGAAATGAAAAAAGTAAACCCATTTGTAGAGGGGAATATTTTTAAAAGTGTAGAAAATGTCAATTTAAGTACAGTAATTGCTTATAAGGAGAATGGAGTGAAACACCATTTCTTAGAAACGTATGATAGTAAAACAGAGTAATAGGAAAATGAAATGAAAAAATAGGAGAGGAAAAAATACCTCTCCTATTTTATGTATGTAATATTATATTTGAAAAAACTTATATCATACATTCTTTTTGTGACTCATAACTTTAAGGACAATGTATCCACTTGCGATTGAAATGAGAGATACAAGGACATACAT
>CAJFOH010000002.1 GCA_904395845.1 uncultured Lachnospiraceae bacterium | reverse complement strand
TTTTTAGGGAAAAATCAAATAAGCTAATAACTTCACCTACTAGTCGACTACCAATGAGTCCAATGGTAAATAAAATAGAGTTGATAAAACCAAGCCCAAATAAAAGAAATACAATAAAAAATCCAATTCCATCATTAATTATGTTTAAATAAATGTTGTTTTTATAGTAAATAGAAGGATTAACATTCATAAGGCGAACAAAAACATAGTCATTGCTAGTATGTATTGATGTGGAAATAAGAGAGCCTAATAGGAAGCTAATTAGCATAAATTGGTACATAAACAAAGAAGTTTGTAAATGGTTGCTTTCTATCATAGGCACTACCCCAAAAAAATCAGCAAGCAAAAAGGAAACAACAAAAAAGAACACAAAGGTATATATTAATTTTCTCACAAAAGCGAGAAAAATAGAACCAATCATTACAATCACACCAAGACCACGTTTTACAGCAGTTTGTTGATAAAGTGTATTTGGAATGATTTTTTTGATAAAAGGTAATTTGCGTAACCAGTAGAGTAGGTGGTTTACCTTTAAGGAAAGTGATAATTGATTAATGATCAACAGTTGTCGTAGCATTAGTATCCTCCTGTAATAAATCCATGATACGTTGTTCAAAATCAGGGTTATTAAATTCCTCTTGGGATAATGCAGATACATATCCTTGATTAAGAATAACAACCTCGTCACATAAATCAGTGGCTAATTCTAAAATATGAGTAGAAAAAATAATAATATGATTTTTCTTAATCTCCTTTAATAATTCTTTGATTTCATGGGCAACAACTACATCAAAAGAAGTAAGTGGTTCATCTAAAAGAATAATTGGAGGTTTACGAATAATAAAACATAGCATTTGTATCTTATTTTTCATACCATGGGAGTATTCTTTTATCAGGCGATGTCTATCGTCCAAAGAAATTTTAATAATCTCAAAGTACTCATCAATGGTCTTTAAATCTGTAATGTATTGCTTGTTAATATCAATATAAAATTTAACAAATTCATATCCTGTTAAAAACTCAGGTAAAATTGGATTGGAAAAGGTAAATGCAACATCGGTTTCTAATAATTGTTCTGTTTTTCCTAGCTTTTCCAATAGAATACTACCTTGATAGGTAATATTTTCGCTTATGCAATTAAATAATGTAGTCTTACCTGAACCATTTCTTCCAAGCAATCCATAAATTTTTCCTTGCTCAAATGTAAATGTAATATCTTTTAATACTTCTTTTGTATCAAAATTTTTTTGAATATGATCTAGCTTTAACTTCATACTCATACATAGTACCTCCTAAATAGAAATATTTGAATCAATTTATTGTAAAATATTATAGGTAGTAACATATTTTGTGTCAATACAGAGATAAAGGATTCCCCATATCAAAATAAAAAAGGAAATATTTCTCATTCTTATACAAGTATCCTAATTCAAAAAATAGATTTTCCAATAAAATTATTGAAAAGTTAAAAATAGTGTATTATACTTAGTATAAGTTTGATAGAAAGATAACAAAGAATAATGGAAGAAAATAGGAGGAACATGTTATGATTAATAAAGAACAGTTAAAAAAAGAATTACCACAGTTTCGTCAGACAGCACAAGATTTTTTAGATAAAAAATTATCAGTAGTTGAGTTTAAAGGAAAATCTGGAGGAATGGGGGTCTATGCTGAAAAAGGCGGACAATCATTTATGATTCGTCTTAGAACCCATGGTGGAATTGTTAGCTTACCTCATATGAAAAAAATTTATGAATATGCAACAAAATATAAAGTAGACACCATTCATATTACAACAAGACAAGCAGTACAGCTTCATAGACTTTCTTTAGATGGTATGATGGATATTATGGAAGATGCTATTTCCCATGACTTATTTACAAGAGGTGGTGGTGGTAACTTCCCAAGAAATGTTGCTATTTCCCCTTTGGCTAGTGTAGAAAAAGAAGAAATTTTTGATGTAACAAAATATGCACTTTTAGTAGAGGAATATTTATTAACTCATATGTTTGAATATCATTTACCAAGAAAACTTAAAATTGCATTTTCTTCTTCAGAAAAAGATTTAGCCAATGCCAAAATCAATGATTTAGGATTTATTGCTACAAAAAAAGATGGAAAAGAATATTTTAAAGTGGATATGGCAGGTGGAATTGGTGGAAATCCAAAAACAGCAATTGCTTATCCAGAACTTATTTCTCCAGAAGAAGTTTTGATTTATGTTAGTGCAATCATACATCTTTTTGTAAAAGAAGGAGATTATGAAAATAAAAATAGAGCTAGAATTCGCTTTATTGCAGAACGTATGGGTGAAGAAGGTTTCATTTCCTGTTATCAATCATTGATAGAAGAAGTAAGACGAACAGAAAAAGAAGAATTAGAATCATTTGCCAATGAGTTTTATCTAACATATGTAGATAGACAAGAAAATTATGGAAGTGTCCTTAAAAAAGAGGAGATAGAAGATAGTGTATCTTTAGAAAATGTATTAGAAGATACCTCTTATCAAGAAAAATTACAAAATATTGTTTTAGAAGAAACACCATATTTGATTCCACAAAAACAATTAGGAAGATATACATTACTGCTTCATCCAGTAGGTGGGCAAATGAAGGTAGAAGACTGGGCATATGTATTAAATAAAATGGAAGCATACGGTTTAAATGACGTTCGTATTAGTATGGATGAAACTATGTATGTTAGAAACTTAACAGCTTCTCAAGTGATTGAAATAGTAAAAGAAAAAGAATATTTATGTCCAAAATCAAAGTTTGCTTGTTCTGTTTCTTGTATTGGTGCTCCAATTTGCCAAATTGGTATGCAAACAAGCCAACAAATGTTGATGTCCTGTTTTGAATCACTAAAAGAAAATAATATTTGTGCAACATATTTACCAAAGATTCAAATTTCAGGTTGTCCAAACTCTTGTGGTAGACATCAGACAGCAAGTTTAGGATTCTCTGGAACAAGAAAACGTGTTGGTGATGAAGTGAAAAATTGCTTTTCTGTTTTTGTTGGTGGTGGCGTTGGTGAAGGCGTTGCAAAATTAGGAGAAGAAATAGGTGTTGTTCCTATGGAACATATTCCACAAATGATAATGGAACTTGCTAATAAATTAAATGAAGTAGAAAAGGAATTTGATGTATTGCTACAAGAAGATAAAAAGAGTATTGTGGATATTATAAGCAACTATACGGTATAATTTAGGTATCATATAAAACTTCTAACCATTTTTTTATATTTTATAAACAAGGCTTACACAAACCAGATGTTTTGTATAAGTCTTGTTTTATTATTTTAGGAAAGAATGATGTGTGTAACATACTTAAGAAAAAAATCTAGAATTAAAAATATTTTCGATAAAAATATTTATAATAAAAGTCTTGAAATGATAATGGTTATCATTTATAATAAGTGAAGAAAATTATTATAAAGAGTATTTGCTTAAGTTAGAAAGGAAGTTTTATATGAATAAAAAGATTGTTCGAGGTTTTTATGTTGTATTAGGACTGTTGTTTACAATGATTGGGGCAATTGGTGTTGTTTTGCCAGTATTACCTACAACCCCTTTTTTATTGTTAGCAGCATTCTTTTTTGCTCGTGGTTCCAAGCGTTTTCATGAATGGTTAATACAAAGTAAGTTATATAAAAAGCACTTACACAGTTTTGTTGAAACAAAATCTATGACATTAAAAACAAAGCTTTGTATTTTATTGCCAGCTTCTTTTATGTTAATCATTGCTTTTTGTATTGCACCTATTTGGCATGCACAAGTACTAATTGTAATTGCATTTATATTTAAATATTATTATTTCTTTTTCAAAATCAAAACAATACCAGTAGAAGAAAGAGAATTAGAAGGAAGTATATAGTTATGAAAGTGGAAGATACAACTAAGATAAGTGAAAAAAGAGAAAAAGAAAAGCAGTTAATGAAAACAATGATAACCATTTATTGCCATGGACATAAGCATAGAAACACACAAAAACTAAGAAAAGATGGAAAAAATACAAAGATAGAAACAAGCCCATCTTTAAAATTACAGCAACAAAATAATGGGCTATGCGAAGAGTGTGAAACATTGTTACTGTATTCTTATAACAAAATTAATCGTTGTCCGTTTATGGAAACAAAAACATTTTGTAATAATTGTCATGTCCATTGCTATCAGAAAGAGCAACGAGAGAAGATAAAAGAAGTAATGCGATTTGCAGGGCCAAGAATGTTATATCGTCATCCCGTTGTAGCTATCAAGCATGCATACTATACAATAAAACAAAAAAGTCAACAACGAAAACATATTACCAAAATATAGAAGTAAGGAATGAATATTATGATAAACAAGAAGTTAATGGGGCTTTTAGAGGAATCCAAGCAACAGATTAGAAATACTGTTATGTGGAACTGGTTTTCTCTACTAGCTAATGTAGTTTTTATTTTTACAATGGCATATTTATTTGAAGATTAGCTTTAGTGGTGTGTTAATTATCTTATTATTAGCATCAGACTTTTTTATTCCACTTCGTTTGTTAGGTTCTTTTTTCCATATAGCAATGAATGGAATGGCAGCTAGTGATAAAATCTTCCGTTTATTAGAAATGGAAGAAGATGTAGTTGGTACAAAAGATATTAAGGATAGAAGTCAAGGTGTAGCATTTAATAATGTAACATTTTCATATGA
>CAJFOH010000001.1 GCA_904395845.1 uncultured Lachnospiraceae bacterium | reverse complement strand
TGCTCTAGAAGTTAAGGCATCAATCCCTTTTTCTCTAACAATATCTAATGCAGCTTGAATACATTCTTCTCTTGAAAATTTTGCTTTTGGTGGCATAAGTCATTTCCTTTTTATTTAAAATAAATGTTTTAAAACGATTGATTTAAATTATAAATAAATATAGAATAGAAGTCAAGGAAAAATTCAATAATATTAAAAGAAAAAAGGTCTATGATATAGCATTTTAAGATAGTAGTTACTATTTTCATATCCTACAAATTATAGTAGAATAAGAGAAGATATAATCAATCAAATTTTAGAAAGAAGGTATATAAATAATATTATAAGAGGTACGTATACTACTGGTTAAATTTTTATAAAGTAGTATCTGAAATATTTTATTTGTACAAAATTGTATATAATATTGATTTATTTTACTGATTTATAAATAAATTAAAAGTTAAGAATGGAATGTTGACTTTTTTAAAGATGTATAATATATTTTCTTTAAAAAGGAGGTAAGTATTATGGAAAAAAATATAATTTATAAAATTGTACAAGCTAGTGGTGTAAAAAAAGGAGAGTTAATTCTAATTCATTTTTGGGGTGAAGATAAAGATAAGCATATTGCCAATGATTTTTGCCAAGTTGTTGTAGAATTAGGAGCGTCACCTATTCTATTACAGTAATCTCGCACAATTAATAGAGATATATTTAGCTCTGCACAAGAAACTTGTTTCAATGAAAAATATTTCGATTTATTTCATTCATTTGATGCGGTTTTAGATATATTTACTTATCAACCTATTATTCTTGGATATGAGATAGAAGAAAATCAACATAAATTATATAGAAAGTATATGAAAGAGCTATTCTCCAAATTGATAGAAATAGAAAGATTTGCACAAATAAGAATTCCTACAAGAGAAAATGCAAAAGAAACAGATTTAGAAGTTGAGGATTATATGAATCGAATGATATCCGCATATGACATAGATTATCTTGAACTTAAACATTCTTGTGAAATAATGAAAAATCAATTAGAAAAAAGCAATTCATTAGTATTACATACTGGTGATGGTTGTAAATTACATTTAAAACTTAATGATAGAGAATGGTACATAGATGCGGGAGATGGTGATATTCCTTGTGGAGAGGTATATATAGCACCTATTGAAAATGAAACCCAAGGTAAGATTTTTTTTGAAGAATTATTTATAGAAGATATAGGAAAGTTTAGTAATGTAATTTTTGAAATTAAAAATGGTCAAATTATAGATAGTAATAATAAAGAAGTGAATGTTTTCCTAGATTCTTTAATGGAAAATGAAAAAATAGTATGTGAATTTGGAATAGGAATGAACCCTAATATACATAGTTTATGTGGATATACTGTATTAGACGAAAAAATGAAAGGAACATTCCATATTGCAATTGGAGCAAATACAATGTTTGGTGGGAAAAACAATGCACCTAATCATATTGATTTGGTTGGGGTAGGAAAAATAGAGTATGCCAAACAAAGTTATCAATAAAAAGAAAAAATTTGGGATAAGTTGAAAATATATGTAATGGTTATATCAGTTTTAAGCATTAAAATTAATAAGGAAAAAGTAATGGAATAAAATTTAGAAAGAAGGTATTTTTATGTCATTAGAAAACGTTTATGATTATTTCCGAAATTATGATAAACAAACATATCAGGTTGTTGCTTGCAAGGGAAATGAACCATCGGAGCAAGATATTAAAGATTTTGAACAACAGTATCATAGAAAACTTCCAGATGATTTTCGAGAATTTATGATGTCTCAACTAGGTGGACTTTATATGGAAGTAAGAGAAGAAGTATGGCCACGAGCAAAGCAGTTTGATATTGGTCCATTTTGGTCCTTTTGTCGTGGAATTATTGTCTATGGTATTGCCAATGGAATACCAGAATTTCTTGATATTCGTGAAAAAACAAAAGAATTACATGAAGATGGTTTTACAGACTATATTCCATTTTTATCAATAATGGGAAATGGTGATGAAATCTTTTGCTTTGACAAGGACAACAATATTGTTCTTTTGGATTATTTTATGACAGGGGAAGTAACACCAATTGAGGGAACATTTGCTGATTGCTTAATGAAGCAGATTGAAGAGTTAGAAGATAGAAAAAATCGAAAACTTCGAGGGGAAGATAAAGTAAATTAAAAGTTTATTTAAAGGAATAACAGAGAAAGTAACAGATGCAAAACATAAATAAAATGTATTAATAGAGTATGGAAACATAAAGGGTAAAAAAATTATAAGTATGTTGTGAGAAAAGCAGAAAAATAGGTTGATAAACCATATATTTTATGATATGATAGACAAAGCGTTTATACGTTTATGCACGTATAACATTATGTTGGAAGATAATCTATATTTACCATAGGAGGTGTGGAAATGGAAATATTAAGAATCATATTAACAATTTTATTTGTAATTGTTTGTGTTGCTTTAACCGTTATTGTATTACTTCAAGAAGGAAAGTCAGCAGGTTTAGGCTCTATTAGTGGAGTAGCAGATACTTATTGGGGTAAGAACAAAGGACGTTCTATGGAAGGTAAGTTAGAAAAAGGTACAAAGTATATTGCCATTTTATTTATTGTATTGGCTATTGTATTAAATATTAACTTTTAGAAAGCAAAGCACTCTTTTTAGGGTGCTTTTCCTATATAAAAGAAATACAAACATTGTATGAAAATCTACCTTTTCTCAAAAAATAATAAGAAAGAGAAAAAGAAAGGATAAATGTTAATGATAGAAACAAAACATATTGTTTGTAGATTAACATAGGTATCGTATGGATAGAAAACAATTAGACGATAGAAAAAAAATTATTGTGCAATTAATCAATGACCCTATTTATAAGCCAATGAAGTTTAAGGAACTTGCTAACTTTTTACAAGTTTCAAAAGAAGATAGACATAACTTAAACGTGGTGTTAGAAGAATTATTAAAAGAAGGAAAAATTGGTATATCTACAAAGGGAAAATATGGGAAACCTCAAAGTTTTGGAGTGTATGGAATATTTGAAGGAAATGCAAGAGGATTTGGATTTGTTCGAGTGGAAGGTAGCGAAGAAGATATATTCATACCAGCAAGTGAAACAAACTCAGCATTTCATAAGGATAAAGTACAAGTGCTTGTGCTACAAGGCGAACAATCTGGAAAGAAAAAAGAAGGAAAGATTATTCGTGTACTAGAACGAGGTTATAAAGAAATCATTGGAACATTCCAAAAAAATAAAAATTATGGATTTGTTGTTCCAGACAATGTAAAGTTTCATAAGGATATTTTTATACCAAGAGAAAAAACGTTAAATGCAAGAGATGGAGATAAAGTAGTTGTTAAAATTACAGACTATGGCTCTGATAAGAGAAAGCCAGAAGGAAAGGTAACAAATATTATTGGACATATTACTGACCCAGGAAGTGATATTTTATCTATTGCAATGTCTTATGAGTTACCAATAGAGTTTCCACAGGAAGTACAAAAGCAATTAGATACCATTCCAGAAGAAGTTTCTACAAAAGAAATGGCAGGGAGAATGGATATCCGTAGCTGGCAAACAGTTACCATTGATGGAGAAGATGCCAAAGATTTAGACGATGCTATTACGCTTACAAAAAAAGGTGACAACTATCTATTAGGGGTTCATATTGCAGATGTTACCCATTATGTAACAGAAAATAGCCCACTTGATAAGGAAGCATTAAAAAGAGGAACGAGTGTATATTTGGTAGACCGAGTAATTCCTATGCTTCCTAGAAAATTATCCAATGGCATTTGCTCATTAAACGCTGGAGTTGACCGTTTGGCACTTAGTTGTATTATGGAAATTGATAAAAAGGGTACTGTTATTGACCACAAAATTGCAGAAACAGTCATTCATGTAGATAAAAGAATGAGTTACACAAATGTAAAGAAAATTTTAGTAGATAAGGAGGAAGAACTATTAGAAGAATATAGAGAGTTTATTTCTATGTTTTCCTTAATGGAAGAATTATCTGGAATTTTAAGGGAGCGAAGATATCAAAGAGGAGCCATTGATTTTGACTTTCCAGAAGCAAAAATTTATTTAGATGAAAAAGGAAAGCCAATTGACATTCGCCCATATGAGAGAAATGTAGCAACAAAGATTATTGAGGATTTTATGCTTCTTGCCAATGAAACCATAGCAGAAGACTTTTTCTGGCAACAAATTCCATTTGTATATCGTGTTCATGACAATCCAGAAGAAGAAAAATTACAACGTTTTGCTACATTTATCAACAATTTTGGACTTTCCCTGCATTTATCTAATGGTGTGATTCACCCAAAGGAATTACAAAAACTACTAGGAAAAATTGAGGGTACACCAGAAGAACCACTGATTAGCCGACTAATGCTTCGTTCTATGAAACAGGCAAAATATTCCACTATAAGTACAGGACATTTTGGATTATCTGCAAGCTATTATTGTCACTTTACTTCACCAATTCGTAGATATCCAGATTTACAAATTCATCGAATTATTAAGGAGAATTTAAAGGGTGGTTTATCAGAAAAAAGAATCTCTCACTATGAACATATTTTACCAGAAGTGTGTGACAGCACAAGTAAAACAGAGCGTAGAGCAGAGGAAGCAGAGCGTGAAGTAGAAAAATTGAAAAAAGTACAATATATGAAAAAACATTTGTGGCAAGCATATACTGGTGTTATTTCAGGAATTACAGCCCATGGAATGTATGTAGAGTTACCAAATACAGTAGAAGGTTTTATTCACGTCAATACCTTAGATGGAGATTATTACACATTTGTAGAAGAAACTTATTCCTTAGTAGGACAGATGACAGGAAAAACATACCGATTGGGTGAAAAGGTAAAAATTGTTGTAAGTGGAATTGATACCTACTTAAAAACCATTGATTTTATGTTATATAATAGCTGGGAAAAAGAAGAAAAAGAGATGGAAGATATAATGAATTTTGTTCGTAAGAATTATTAATGGAGGATGATATATGGGTAAGGAAAGCACTAAATTAATTGCCAACAACAAAAAGGCATATCATGACTATTTTATTGAAGATAAATACCAAGCAGGCATTTCCCTTGCAGGAACGGAAGTAAAATCTCTTAGAATGGGAAAGTGTAGTTTAAAAGAATCATTTATTCGCATTGAAAAGGGAGAAGTATATATTTACAATATGCACATTTCCCCTTATGAAAAGGGAAATATTTTTAACAAAGACCCACTTCGTGTAAGAAAATTATTGTTGCATAGCTATGAAATTAATAAAATAGCTGGGAAAATGGCTCAAAAAGGATATACCATTGTACCTTTGCAAATTTATTTCAAGGGAAGTCTTGTGAAATTGGACATTGCTTTGGCAAGAGGAAAGAAACTTTACGATAAGAGAGAGGATATTGCCAAAAAAGATATGCGTCGTGAAGCAGAAAAGAATTTTAAGGTGAAAAATTTATATTAATGTAAAAAACGTATATCAATATAACACCTAAGTATTTCTTATATCTATAAGAAGAACAAGGAAATGATAGCATTGATTATAATAAAGATGATGGTTAATCTACTTTGAAAATTAGAAATTAATTACTAGTTTGTTATTATGTTACCAATAGCTACTTTATTTGATTTGTAAGAAATAGGCAAGCGTATTAGATGATGGATAAAAGTATCTAATACGCTTGTTTTTTATTTATGGTGATTAATGAAGATGTAATTTTCTTTGGATTTTTTGATTACAATTAAAGGTTTGGAAGGAAGTGTATAGGGGAGTTGGATAATATTGTGTTGTTGTTAAACAAGGAATATTATTATGACTTTTGAAAAATTACAAAAATTTCAATACATCTTATATTGTTATTAAACACCGATGAAGCTATTGTTTCAACAGTAACAAAATCATTTCAATACATCTCATGTTGCTATTAAACCATCGTATTTCCTACATTTCTAATTCTCAATATACAACAAAAATATCGAAAAATCAAGCATTTTATATATTTTTCCCAAGTGAATAGGAAAATGTTACACAAAGTTTTATAATAGCTGTAAATCATTGATTTTACTACATTTTTAAAGCTGTAATACAAAAGGAGCTTGGGAAAATATAAGTGAATTGGTATTATAAACCAAAGAAAAATTCAATTGGAATCCTTGACAGAACTTAATAGGTATGTTAATCTAAGAACAGAAAAAAACAATCGTTTGCAAATCCAGTATATATCAATTTGATTTTAGTAAATAACATTCTAATTTATATTAGGGGTTGTACTGGTTTCGACGGGGGTTTTGAACTTAGAGTAGCCATTGGTGGTGGAACCACCTAAAAAGCCAAAATTTAAATATAAACGCAAACGAAAATTTAGCGTACGCTGCCTAGTGGTAGCTGTCGAGCCTAGATCACTCGCTGTTTAGGAAATCGGCATCAGATTTGCGAGGCACTTTATTTCCAAAGCTTTGAGGGAATAAAAGAATTATGAAGCTACTGATTTATTCAGCCTGTTGTTTGGCGTAGTAAAGAGGGAATGTTAAAAAAACAACTGTAATGGGAGAAACTTTAACGGATAGGCTTTCGGACAGGGGTTCGATTCCCCTCAGCTCCACTCTAAAACCCTAGTGTTTACTAGGGTTTTTATTTTTTGTGTTGCATTTTGTGTTGCATAATTATAAGATACTTTCAAAATAATCATCAATTATCTTATCTACCTTTTCTCTTTCTTCTGAAAAAGTGTGAGTGTAAACTTTTTTCATAACTGCATCTGTTTTCCAGCCACCACGTTCCATAGCATATTTATCTGGAATTTTTAATAGTGCCATCACTGAAGCATTAACATGACGCAAATCATGAAAAGTCATATGTGGTAAGTTATTTTTTTCTAATAAACGTTTCCATTTCATGTATATGGAATGACCGCTTGCTGTTATTAGCAT